>CAZDSL010000163.1:1594-6765 GCA_964507655.1 uncultured Mycobacteriaceae bacterium
CCTGTCCAAGCGCGAGCCGGTATTCACCGACGCACTGTCCGATGGACTACCCGACATCTTCGACGACTGCGGCGGCATCGTCGACGAGTGAGGCCGCCGGGTCGGGCGTGGTGGGCGAGGGTGAGGCCGCTTCACACTGCCGCTTGACAGGTTCGTCTGCAGATCAGAACAGGGTGGGCACCGGCGGCTCCGCAGGCTCGGCCCCCCGCTCCGCCGGTGCTGCCGCACGCGGTGCCTCCAGCGCGCCGGTGGCCAGCCCATGCGCCTCGAGCAGCGGCGACACCCGCTCGCGCAGCCAGATCTTGTACTCGACGGGCACGTAGGCGCCGCGGCCGTAGAGGCGCCGGTACCGGCCCACCAGCTTGGGGTGCTCACGCGCCAGCCACTCCATGTACCAGCCGCGGGTGCTGCCGCGCAGGTTCAGCGGGATCACCGTGACGCTGCCCGCCCCGGCCTCCGCCAGCGCGGCAAAGAGCGCGTCGAGCTCGCGCCGCCCGTCGGTGATGTACGGCAGCACCGGCGCCACCATCACGTGCGGCGCGAAGCCCGCCGCCCGCACCGCCCGGATCAGCTCGAGCCGCGCCGCGGGCGAGGGCGTGCCGGGCTCGACGGACTTCTGCACCACCGGGTCGAGCATCGCCAGCGACACCGCGAGCGAGACGTCGACGCGCTGGGCCGCCGAGGCCAGCAGCGGCAGATCACGCCGCAGCAGCGTGCCCTTGGTGAGGATCGACAGCGGCGTGCCCGCGCCCGCGAGCGCCCGGATGATGCCGGGCATGAGCCGGTAGCGGCCCTCGGCGCGCTGGTACGGGTCGGTGTTGGTGCCCAACGCCACCGGCTCGCCCTTCCACGAGCGGCGGGCCAGTTCGCGGCGCAACACCGCCGCGATGTTGGTCTTCACCACGATCTGGGTGTCGAAATCCCGGCCCGCGTCCAGGTCGAGGTATTCGTGGGTGGGCCGCGCGAAGCAGTACCGGCACTGGTGCAGGCATCCGCGCATGGGGTTGACGGTCCAGCGGAACGGCAGCCGGGCCCCCTCGGGCACCTTCGACAGGGCGCTCTTGCACAGCACCTCGTGGAAGGTCACGCCCTCGAACTCGGGCGTGGCCACCGCGCGCACCAGCCCGGCGCGGCCCAGCCCCGGCAGCGCCCCGTCGTCCGCATCGAGAGTCTGTTCGATCCACCGCATGAGACCAGTCGAACAGTCATTCGGCCGCCTTGTCAAGCGCCGCGGCGGCGCGCGCGGCCAGGCGGAGCCGAACAGCGCGGCCGGCGACCCGAGGCCGCCCCACGCGGGCGCCGGCGCGTTTCAGGTGATGGCCGCCCCGGGGGCCGCGGACGCTGCCCCACGCGCTCAGTCCTGCGCGGCCGCCTCGCGCGCCTGCCCGGAGGTGAGCACGCCGCCGTCCGCGAGCCGCGTGGCCTTGTGCAGCGCACGTTCGGGCAGCGCGGCCCCCACCGCCTCGGCGCGCAGCTGGGCGCGGAGCAGGTCGGCGAGCTCGGTGCGGGACGCCTCGGCGTCGGGCCGCGCGGCCGGCCCCTCGGTGCCCTGGGCGTCGGAGGCTCCGCCGGTGCCCGCGTCGCCGGCCCCGGAGTCGATCGCCTCGTGCCGGGCGAGCACGTCGGCATCGCGCAGGCCCCGCTCGAGCGCGGCGAACGCGTCGACCGGCAGCTCGCGGCCTCGCTCCCCCGCATACACGGCGAGCGTCACCGCCACGCCGTCGGCGCGCAGCAGCACCTGGTCTACGCGCGAGCGGTGCACCGAGAAGGTCACCGAGCCCGCCGTGGCCAGGTCGACGACGCGGGTCGTGCCCGAGCGCGAGGTGATGACGGTGCCGTCGATGCTCTGATCGCGGCGCAGGCCGGCCAGCGCGATGAGCAGCAGCGGCCCGGCGATCACGACGGCCACGATGAGGCCGACCCACCAGGGCGCGATGAGGCCGAAGAACATCCCGAGGATGACGCCGAGGCCCACGGCGATGAGCATCAGCCGCTGCAGCTTGGGGCGCACCTCCGCGGGCGGCACCAGGTTGATGTTCACTGCACTAGCCAAGACGCTCCTGCACCTCCTCGACGAGCGCGCCGAGCGCCACCGGCTCCTGCGCCCCCGTGGCCAGATCCTTCACGCCCACCACGCCGTCGGCCAGGTCGCGCTCGCCCAGCACCAGCGCCAGCCGCGCGCCCGACTTGTCGGCGGCCTTCATCGCGCCCTTGAGGCCGCGGCCGCCGTAGGCCATGTCGACGCGCACGCCGGCGGCGCGCAGCCGGTGCGCGGCCGCCACCATCGCGCGGGTGGCCTCCTCGCCCAGCGGCACCCCGTACACGTCGCAGTGCGCGGGCGGCCCCGCCGTCACGCCCTCGGCCTGCAGCGCGAGCATCGTCCGATCGACGCCCAGGCCGAAGCCGATGCCCGAGAGCTCGCGCCCGCCGAGCTGCGCCATGAGCCCGTCGTAGCGCCCGCCGCCGCCGATGCCCGACTGGGCGCCCAGCCCGTCGTGCACGAACTCGAAGGTGGTCTTGGTGTAGTAGTCCAGGCCGCGCACCATCCGCGGGTTGAGCGTGTACGGCACGCCCATCGCGTCGAGGTGCCCCAGCACCGTCTCGAAGTGGGCGCGGCAGCCGTCGCACAGGTGATCGCGCATCAGCGGCGCGTCGGCCGTCATGGCGCGCACCGCCTCGCGCTTGTCGTCGAGCACGCGCAGCGGATTGATCTCGGCCCGGCGGCGGGTCTCCTCGTCGAGGTCGAGCGCGAAGAGGAACTGCTGCAGCGCCTCGCGGTAGCGGGGGCGGCACGTCGCGTCGCCCAGCGAGGTGATCTCGAGCCGGAACCCGGTGAGCCCCAGCGAGCGGAAGCCCGCGTCGGCCACGGCGATCACCTCGGCGTCGAGCGCCGGATCGTCCACGCCGATCGCCTCCACGCCCACCTGCTGCAGCTGCCGGTAGCGGCCGGCCTGCGGGCGCTCGTAGCGGAAGAACGGCCCCGCGTAGCTCAGCTTCACCGGCAGCGCGCCCCGGTCGAGCCCGTGCTCGATCACCGCGCGCATCACGCCCGCGGTGCCCTCGGGGCGCAGGGTGACCGACCGGTCGCCGCGGTCGTCGAAGGTGTACATCTCCTTGGAGACCACGTCGGTGGACTCGCCCACCCCGCGCGCGAACAGCGCCGTGTCCTCGAACACCGGCAGCTCGATGTGCCCGAACCCGGCCAGCCGCGCGGCCCGCGTGAGCGCGTCGCGCACCGCGGTGAACGCGGCCGAATCGGGCGGGTAGTAGTCGGGGATGCCCTTGGGGGCGTGGAAGATGCTGCTCGAGCTCACGGCGCGGTTCGGCCTTTCGTCGGTGCGGGGGCTGGGGCGGGGGCGGACCCGCCGGGGTGCCGGGGGCGGGGTGGCGTTGCCGGGTCGGGCCGGGTCAGCCGACGCCGAGATCGGCCAGGAACGGGTTGGCGGCGCGCTCGCGGCCGATGGTGCTCTGCCCTCCGTGCCCGGGCAGCACCACGGTGGCGTCGTCGAGCGGCAGCAGCTGCGCGGCGATGGAGTCGAGCAGCTGCTGATGGTCGCCGCCGGGCAGGTCGGAGCGTCCGATCGAGCCGGCGAAGAGCGTGTCGCCCGTCAGCGCCACCGGCACCGGGCCCTGCTCCGTCTGCGCGCTGGTGAGGAAGTCCACCGAGCCCTGCGTGTGCCCGGGGGTGTGCAGCACGTCGAACTCCAGCCCCGCCAGGGCGAGGTGGTCGCCGTGGGCCAGCTCGATCACCTCGGCGGGCTCGCGGAACGTGGCGTCGCCGATGATCTGCGCGACGCCCGGGCCCAGGCCGCGGGCCGGGTCGGCGAGCATGTAGCGGTCGTCGGGGTGGATGTAGGCGGGCACGCCGTACTCCTCGCACACCGGCGCCACCGACCACGTGTGGTCGAGGTGCCCGTGGGTGAGCAGCACGGCCGCCGGCGTGAGGCGGTGCTGCGCCAGCACCTCGCGCAGCGGCTCCACGGCGTCCTGGCCCGGGTCGACCACCACGCACTCGGCGCCGTCGCCCGCGGCCACCAGGTAGCAGTTGGTCTGGAACATTCCGGCGGCGAATCCGGTGATGAGCACGGTGCACTCCTTGTCGCTGCGGTCCTGTCGGGCCGGTCCCCGGCATCCCAGCCTATGCTGCACGGCGGGGCGGGACGACGCCGCACCGCCGCCGTGTGCCGCAGGCCTCGGCGCCGGCGGGCGGACGGGTGCCGCCGGAGGGTCGCGACGGAGGGAGCGGTGATGGGCGCGGTGCGCGCGGTGCTGGCCGGATGCGCCGCCGTCGTGGCGGCGGGGTGCGCCTCGCCCGCCTCGCCGGGGCCGGCCGCGGCGCCCACCGTCACGTGCGATTACCCCGACGCCGGCTCGCCCGCCCGGCCGGTGGACAAGCCCGCCAGCCTCGACGTGCCCGCGGCGGGCACCGTGCCCGTCACCCTGCGCACCACCGCGGGGAAGATCGCGCTGACCCTCGACCGCGCCGGTGCGCCGTGCGCGGTGCACAGCATGCTCTCGCTGGCCGACCAGCAGTACTTCGTGCACACCCCCTGCCACCGGCTCACCGCCCCGCCGTCGCCCGTCGCGCTGCTGCAGTGCGGCGATCCCACCGGCACCGGCGCGGGCGGGCCCGGCTACGCGGTGCCCGACGAGCCGCCCGAGGGCCTGGCGCCGGCGGGCGAGGGCGCCGCGGTGTACCCGCGCGGCGTGGTGGCGCTGTCGGACCACGGCGTGCCCGACTCGGGCGGCAGCCAGTTCTTCCTGGTCTACCGCGACAGCCCGCTGCCGCCGCGCTACGCGGTGCTCGGCACCGTCGACGCCGCCTCGCTTCCGGTGCTCGACGCCATCGCCGCGGCCGGCACCGACGGCGCCTCCTCCCCCGGCGACGGCCGCCCGCGCCTGCCCGTCACCGTGCAGGCGCTGGTGGTGCCGCAGCAGCCGTGACGCTCACGCCGCCGAGGTGAGCCGGTAGACGTCGTAGACGCCCTCGACGTTGCGCACCACTGCCAGCACGTGCCCGAGGTGTTTCGGGTCGCCCATCTCGAAGGTGAACTTGCTGATGGCGACACGGTCGCCGGAGGTGTGCACCGAGGCGGACAGGATGTTGACCTTCTCGTCGGCGAGCACCTTGGTGACGTCGGAGAGCAGCCGGTGCCGGTCGAGCGCCTCGA
>CAZDSL010000164.1:0-1584 GCA_964507655.1 uncultured Mycobacteriaceae bacterium
AGGTGGGCGGGAAGACGTCGAGGATGCCGCCGCGCACCGCGAACTCGCCGCGCTTGCCCACCATGTCGACGCGCGTGTAGGCGAGCTCGACGAGGCGCGACACGAGGGCGTCGAGATCGTGGTCCTCGCCCTCGCGCACGATCACCGGGTCGATCCCACCCAGGCCGGGCGCCATGGGCTGCACCAGCGAGCGGACGGTGGCGACGATGACGCGCAGCGGGGGCCCGTAGAGCGCGTCGCCGGGGCGGGCGAGCCGGCGCAGCACGGCCAGCCGGCGGCCCACCGTGTCGGCGCTGGGCGAGAGACGCTCGTGCGGCAGCGTCTCCCAGGACGGGAACTGGGCGACGGCGTCGCCCAGCAGCTCCTGCAGTTCACGGGTGCGGTCGTCGGCCTCCCGGCCGCTGGCGGTGACGAACAGCACCGGCGCGCGGCCGCCGAGCGCCGCGGCCAGGAAGGACCGTGCGGCGTCGGGGGCGACGACCGACAGCTCCCGCTGCCCGGCCATGTCGGCGAATCCGCGCAGCGCGGCGTCGGAGAGGGCCACGCCGGCGAGGGCCGCCATGGGCGCCTGGTCGGGCGACGCGGCAGCGGACGCCGCGGTGGGCTGGGACGGGGTTGCCGTTGTGGACAAAAGGGGTGCTCCTGGGGCGGGCCGGCGGCGGCCCGTGCTGATGCGGGCTGCCCGTGCGGGCCGCCGCGGCGGTAGGGGTCTCGGCGTGGGGCCCGCCGGCCTGGCGGACCCGCGCCCCGGGCGATTCTAGTCCGGTCTATCCGTCGGCGTCGTCGGCCGCCGGGGCCGTCAGCCCCGCCCCGCGCGCGCCGAACTCGAGCGTGCGCGGATCGAGCGTGGGCGCCGGCGACAGGTGCGCCAGCCCGTTCCAGCACAGGTTCACCAGGTGGCAGGCCATGACCTCCTTGGAGGGCGAGCGCACGTCGAGCCACCAGGTGGCCGACGACGACACCACGCCCACCAGCGCCTGCGCGTACAGGGCGGCGAGGTCGGGGTCGAGGTCGCGGCGGGCGAAGTCGGCTGCCAGCAGGTACTCGACCTGGGTGATCGCCTCGTTGAGCAGGCTCGAATAGGTGCCCTCGGCCGCGGCGACCGGCGAATCGCGCACCAGGATGCGGAAGCCGTCGGGGTGCTCCTCCACGTAGGTGAGCAGCGCCAGCGTCACCCGCTCGAGGCGCAGCCGCGAGCTATGCGGGGCGAGGTTGCGGTGCGTCGACAGCGACGAGGTGATGGCCTTGTGCAGGGTGGCCATCTCGCGGTCGACGACCACCGCGTACAGCCCCTCCTTGCCGCCGAAGTGCTCGTAGACGACGGGCTTGGACACCCGGGCCCGCTGCGCCACCTCCTCGATGGCCGTGGCCTCGTAGCCGCGCTCGGCGAACAGGGTGCGGCCGATCCGGATCAACTGCTCACGGCGCTCGGTGCCCGACATCCGCTTGCGCGCGGGCCGCACCTTGCCCTCCGACCCGTGCGTGGCCGGCTGCACCATGGGGACCTCGCTGCTCTGTCTATCCGCGGCTGTGTGTGCTCGCTGCTTGGTGTATTCGCTGCTGTCTGTACCCGCCGGCCCTGTG
>CAZDSL010000164.1:1684-6742 GCA_964507655.1 uncultured Mycobacteriaceae bacterium
ACTCTCCGGCCCTGCGATGGCGCGTCCGGGAGGGGCCGCGCTCCGCCGCCAGGACTCGAACCTGAACCGTCTGAACCAAAATCAGAAGTGCTGCCATTACACCACGGCGGACCGTACCCGGGCCGCCGCGCGGGCGCGCCCCGTACACCGCTAGATAGTGTCACGTCCGCGCGGGCCCGGTCGACCCGCCGTCGCCCCGCGCGACGCGCCCGGCCGCCCCGCCGGGCGTTACCGTTCCGTAAGATCATCGACGTCCCGGTGCGCCACCGCGCCCGACCATGCCCGCTATCCGCAAGGGAGCTTCATGCCTGAGCAGGCCTCATCGCCCGATGACGCGCTCGCAGTGATCGTCCTCGCCGCAGGGGCCGGCACCCGCATGCGCTCGTCGATCCCCAAGGTCCTGCACACCGTGGCCGGGCGCTCGATGCTGGAGCACGCGCTGCGGGCCGCCGCGGGCGTCGTCCCCGCGCACCTGGTGGCGGTGGTGGGGCATCAGGCCGAAGCGGTGTCTGCGGAGGCCGCGCGGGTGGGCGAAGCGCTGGGCGCCTCCGTCACCAGCGTCGTCCAGCCCAGCCAGGACGGCACCGGCAACGCGGTGGCCCACGGGCTTTCGGGCCTGCCGGCGGGCTTCTCGGGGACGGTCGTCGTCACCGCGGGCGACGTCCCGCTGCTCGACTCCCCCACTCTCGACGCGCTCGTCACGGCCCACCGCGCCGGAGACGCCGCCGTCTCGCTGCTCACCGCCGTCGTCGACGATCCCACCGGCTACGGGCGCATCGTCCGCGGCGGGGACGGCGCCGTCGCGGCCGTCGTCGAGCAGGCCGACGCCGACGAGGCGCAGCGCGCCATCACCGAGATCAACGCCGGCGTCTACGCGTTCGACGCCGCGTTCCTGCACGCCGCGCTCGACGGCCTGGGCACCGACAACGCCCAGGGCGAGGTGTACCTCACCGACACCGTCGCCGCCGCCCGCACCGCCGGGCGCGCCGTCGCCGCGTCCACGGTGGCCGATGCCGCCCTGGTGGCCGGCGCCAACGACCGCGTCCAGCTGGCGGCGCTGGGCGCCGAGCTCAACCGCCGCATCGTCGAAGCCTGGATGCGCGCGGGCGTCACCGTCATCGACCCGGCCACCACCTGGATCGACGCCGGAGTGCGCCTGGCGCCCGACGTCACCGTGCGCCCCGGCGTGCAGCTGCACGGCGCCACCGTCGTCGAGGCGGGCGCCGAGGTGGGCCCCGACTCCACCCTCACCGACGTGCACGTGGGCGAGGGCGCCTCCGTGGTGCGCACGCACGGCACCGGGGCGCGCATCGCCGCCGGCGCCGCCGTGGGCCCCTTCGCCTACCTGCGCCCCGGCACCGTGCTGGGCGAGGGCGGCAAGATCGGCGCGTTCTGCGAGACCAAGAACGCGCAGATCGGCGACGCCTCGAAGGTGCCGCACCTGACGTACGTGGGCGACGCCACCATCGGCGAGCACACCAACATCGGCGCGTCCTGCGTGTTCGTGAACTACGACGGGCTCGAGAAGCACCACACCACCGTGGGCTCCTACGTGCGCGCCGGTTCCGACACCATGTTCGTGGCCCCCCTGACGATCGGCGACGGCGCCTACACGGCCGCCGGTACGGTCGTCCGCAAGGATGTCCCCCCGGGTGCCCTGGCCATGACGGTCGGGGCGCAACGCAACCTCGAGGGATGGGTCGAGCGGAGGTGGCCGCAGACCGCGTCGGCCGACGCCGCCCGGCTCGCGCAGAACAAACCGAACGATCGCGAGGACGGCGAAAACCAGTGAGCGCACTTTCCGCGGACAACCACAAGAATCTCATGCTCTTCGGTGGCCGCGCCCATCCGGAGCTGGCGGAGCACGTCGCCAAGGAGCTGGGCGTGTCGCTCACGCCCCAGACGGCGCGCGAGTTCGCCAACGGCGAGATCTTCGTCCGGTTCGAGGAGTCGGTGCGCGGCAGCGACGCCTTCGTGCTGCAGAGCCACCCCTACCCGCTCAACCAGTGGGTGATGGAGCAGCTCATCATGATCGACGCGCTCAAGCGCGGCTCGGCCAAGCGGATCACCGCGATCCTGCCCTTCTACCCGTACGCCCGCCAGGACAAGAAGCACCGCGGCCGCGAGCCCATCTCGGCCCGCCTCATCGCCGACCTGCTCAAGACGGCCGGCGCCGACCACATCATCACGGTCGACCTGCACACCGACCAGATCCAGGGCTTCTTCGACGGCCCGGTCGACCACATGCACGCCCAGGGGCAGCTGGCCGACTACGTGCGCGAGCACTACGGCACCGACAACATCACCGTCGTCTCCCCCGACTCCGGGCGCGTGCGCGTGGCCGAGAAGTGGGCCGACTCCTTCGACGGCGCACCGCTGGCCTTCATCCACAAGACCCGCGACCCGCTCGTGCCCAACCAGGTCAAGTCCAACCGCGTCGTCGGCGAGGTCGAGGGCCGCACCTGCGTGCTCATCGACGACATGATCGACACCGGCGGCACCATCGCCGGCGCGGTGCGCGTGCTCAAGGACGCCGGTGCCGGCGACGTCATCATCGCAGCCACCCACGGCGTGCTCTCCGACCCGGCCGCCGAGCGGCTCGCCAACTGCGGCGCGCGCGAGGTCGTGGTCACCGACACGCTGCCCATCGACCCGGAGAAGCGCGTCGAGGGGCTGACGTTGCTGAGCATCTCGCCGCTGCTTGCCCGCACCATCCGCGAGGTCTTCGACAACGGCTCGGTCACCTCGCTGTTCAACGGGATCGCCTGAGGCGCCCCGCATGACCCGTGAAGCGCCCCCGGCCGGTGAGCACCGCCGGGGGCGCTTCACGGGCATCCCCTTCGCGGCGCTCGACTTCTACGAGGACCTCGAGGCCGACAACAGCCGCGTGTTCTGGCAGGAGCACAGGGCGGTGTACGACGCCGCGGTGCGTGCGCCCATGGAGGCGCTGGCGGCGGAGCTCGAGGACGATTTCGGTCCCGCCAAGGTGTTCCGGCCGTACCGCGATGTGCGCTTCAGCAAGGACAAGACCCCCTACAAGACGCACCAGGGGCTGTTCGTGGCCACCGCGCCCGGCACCGGCTACTACGCGCAGATCGATGCGTCCGGCCTGTCTGTGGCGGGCGGGTCGTACTCGCTCACGTCGGCCCAGCTGGCGCTGCTGCGGGCGACGGTCGACGACGACGCCCGCGGGGCCGAGCTGGAGGCGATCGTCGCCGCGGTGGCGGGCGCCGGGTTCGAGATCGGCGGCGACACGCTGAAGACGCATCCGCGGGGGTATCCGGCCGACCACCCGCGGATCGCGCTGCTGCGGCACCGGTCGATCACGGCGCGGCACGCGTTCGGCTCGCCCGGGTGGGTCGAGGAGCCCGGGGCGGCGGGCAGGATACGCGAGGCGTGGCGCGCCGTGGGGCCGCTCGTCGAGTGGTTGACGCAGGTCGTCGGCTGACTCACACCGCCTACTGGACCGTCGTCCAGCACGTGTCGGGCGGCGGCGTGTGACGGTCGATACGGCACGCCGGTACCGGTGTGGACGCCGAAGCGGCCGTGTCCTAGTGTTGCCGCTCGTGACATTGGCTCAGGATCTCCCCCCGCACTGCTCCACCGCACCCGGCTCCTCAGCACTTTCGTCGACCCCCCGCCGCTGGTCCCCCGGCCTGTGCGCGTGGTGCGGCAGCGACGAATCCGTCGACGTCTTCAAGAACGAACCCCGTTGCGCCACTTGCCGTAAGCACGAATCCGTGGTCGCCGAGGCACGCGACTTCCTGGGCATGTACGGCCTGCGTCCGCTGGGCGGATCGCTCGATTCCGAGGACGACGAGGAGCGCGAGCACCGCGTCGCCGCGCGTGACGCGCGCGCCGCGCTCAACGCCAGCCGGCTGGCCGAGCCGCCCACGCGCGAGCAGATCCGCAAGGCCATGAGCGGCGCCGGCAGCAGCGCCGTCGAGCGCGTCCAGTCGATCACGGTCGACGACGCCGACTCCGCGCCCGCGCGCCCCGCCGCCGCGCACTCCGCCTCGTCGCGGTCCACGTCGTCGCGCACGGGTTCGTCGCGCACGGCGACCCGGTCCGCACGGCACACCGCGGCGCCGGCCAAGGACGTCGACTTGAAGACGCTCGAGTCGCGGGTGACCTCGCTGCTCGACAAGCTCACGACGATCGACGCGCAGATCTCCGAGAAGGAGAAGACCGGCGGCCTCGCGGCCCGCGCGCGCATCAAGGACCTCGAGAAGCAGCGCACCACGGTGCTCCACACGCTGGCCGCGCTGGAGAAGGCGCGACGCCTGCAGACCGGGTAGACGCACCACCGCCAGGCCGCCGGGGGACGGCCGGGCGAGTACAGCAGAACGAGTCGGCACGCCGGCGCTCCGTAGGTATCGGTGCGCCGGCGCTTTCGTGTCCGGGGGTGTCGCTGCGCTCCGACTTGTCGGTCCCCCGTTTCGCGAGGCTCTGCCCTGCCCCGTCCTGCCACGTGAAGTGGTGCGCGTCTCAGAACATGCTTGCGATCGAACTGGCGTGCCGGTATCGTGGTATGCGAGGGGATCGGGGGTTTCACATGGGCGTGCTGTTTGCATCGACGCTGTTCGTATCAACGCAGTTCGTATCAACCCAGGTCATCGATAGTGGCGACGCCGCGGCAGGGGTGGTGGGCCCGGATGCGACGCGCGGCGGAGAGCAGGTCTCGTCGTTCGCGGAGCTGGTGATGGCGCCCCTGTCGGGCGGGCTATGGCGGCACGCTGACGGGGCGCTCGCCGGCTGGCTCACCGAGGGCTTCTCCTGGAGCCACTCGCTGGCGGTGGGCCGGCTGACCGTCTGCGCCGAACTCGTCGCCCGCCTCGCGCAGGCCACCGGCATCGCCGAGCGCACCGCTATCGCCCGCATCTCCTCCGCCGTCGCCCACTACGGGCGGCTCGGGCCCGGCACCGCCCACACCCTGGTGTGCTTCGCCGTCGCCATCTGCGCGTGCCCCGCCACCCTGGCGGCCTTCGCCGCCGGCGAGGTCAGCGAGGAACAGGCGAAGAAGACCCTCGAGCTGCTCGCCATGATCCCCGACGACGA
>CAZDSL010000165.1:0-2776 GCA_964507655.1 uncultured Mycobacteriaceae bacterium
CGGCTGACGCCCGCACCCCCGGCCGCCGGCCGGCTGACGCCCGCACCCCCGGCCGCCGGCCGGCTGACGCCCGCACCCCCGGCCGCCGGCCGGCTGACGCCCGCACCCCCGGCCGCCGGCCGGCTGACGCCCGCACCCCCGGCCGGGGGTGATCGCCGCCACCGCGGCCGCGAACGCCGTCCTGTGACGGTCCGCACAATTACAGTGGTGCGCAAGCGGAGCGCGCCGCACCGGCGGCCGGGCCGCATGGTCGTGGCGGACGTCCCGCAGCGGGCGGAGAGGATGAGGTGGCACATGGGCAGCAGCGGCAACGGGGCGGCGGGCGGCGCCTACGCGCAGGCGTACCGGGAGTCGATCGAGGCGCCGGACGCGTTCTGGCTCGCCGCCGCGCAGGCCGTCGACTGGACCACGCCGCCCACCCGCGCGCTCGATCCGGAGGGCGCCGGCCGCTGGTTCCCCGACGGCGAGCTCAACACCTGCGCCAACGCCCTCGACCGGCACGTCGCCGCCGGCGCGGGCGACCGGGCCGCCCTCATCTACGACTCGGCGGTGCTCGGCATCGCGCGCACCTACACCTATGCGCAGCTGCTCGACGAGGTCTCGCGGTTCGCCGGCGTGCTCGCCGCGCAGGGCGTGACGCGCGGCGACCGCGTCGTCGTCTACATGCCGATGATCCCGGAAGCCGCCATCGCGATGCTCGCGTGCGCGCGGCTCGGTGCGGTGCACTCGGTGGTGTTCGGCGGGTTCGCGGCGCGCGAGCTGGCCGCCCGCATCGCCGACGCGGCCCCCACGGCGCTGGTCACCGCGTCCGGCGGCATCGAGCCCGCGCGCCGGGTGCCGTATCTGCCGATGGTGCGCCAGGCGCTCGCCATCGTCGCCGAGGATGCCCCGCATGCCGTGCCCCGCACCGTGATCGTCAAGCAGCGCCAGGAGGTGGCGGGCTCCGCCGAGGACCACCCCGACTGGCTCGACTGGGACGCGCTCATGGCCTCGGCCCGGCCCGCCGACCCGGTCCCCGTCGCGGCCACCGACCCCCTCTACGTGCTCTACACCTCCGGCACCACCGGCAAGCCCAAGGGCGTGGTGCGCGACAACGGCGGTCACGCGGTGGCGTTGACCTGGTCGATGCCCAACATCTTCGACATCCGCCCGGGCGACGTGTGGTGGAGCGCCTCGGACGTCGGCTGGGTGGTGGGCCACTCGTACATCGTGTACGCGCCGCTGCTGGCCGGGGCGACCACCGTGCTCTACGAGGGCAAGCCGGTGGGGACGCCCGACGCCGGCGCGTTCTGGCGGGTGATCTCCCAGCACCGCGTCAAGGCGCTGTTCACCGCACCCACCGCCGTGCGCGCCATCCGCAAGGCCGACCCCGACGCGTCCCTCCTCGCCGGCTACGACCTCTCGTCGATGACGCACCTGTTCACCGCCGGCGAGCGGCTCGACCCCGACACCTTCGCCTGGGCCGGATCCGTGCTGGGCGTGCCGGTGGTGGACAACTGGTGGCAGACGGAGACGGGCTGGCCCATCACCGCCAACCTCACCGGCCTCGACCCCATGCCGCTCAAGGCCGGCTCGTCGACGGTTCCCGTGCCGGGGTTCCGGGTGGAGATCGTCGACGACAAGGCCGCGCCCGTGCCCACCGGCGAGGAGGGCAACATCGCGATCCGGCTGCCGCTGCCGCCGGGCACGCTCACCGGGCTGTGGGGCGACCCCGAGCGCTTCCAGGCGTCCTATCTGTCGGCGTTCCCCGGCTACTACGCCACGGGCGATTCGGGCCGCATCGACGAGGACGGCTACGTGTTCGTGCTGGGCCGCTCCGACGACGTCATCAACGTGGCCGGGCACCGGCTGTCGACCGGCGGCATGGAGGCCGTGGTGGCAGGGCATCCCGCCGTCGCCGAATGCGCGGTGATCGGCATCCACGACGACCTCAAGGGCCAGCGCCCCAGCGGCTACGTGGTGCTCAAGGCGGGCGCCGACATCGACGCCGACACGCTGCGCGAGGAGCTGGTGGCGCTGGTGCGCGAGCAGATCGGCGCCGTGGCCAGCTTCCGCGATGTGACGGTGGTCGACGCGCTACCGAAGACGCGCTCGGGCAAGATCCTGCGCAAGACCATGCGGCAGATCGTCGACCACGAAGACGTGGTGGTGCCGTCCACCATCGAGGACACGGCGGTGCTGGAGGCGCTCGAGCGACAGCTCAAGGGGTAGCCGGGCGGTGCGGCGCTGGCCTGGCGGCGCTGGCCTCAGCCCGATCCGAGCGCCGGTTCCACCGCAGAGTGCGTCAGCCCGTGCTCGGATCGCCCAGACGGTGCTCGGATCGGCACGGGCGACGGCGCCGGCTGCCGCGCGGGCCGATCCGAGCGGCAGCGCCGGGCCAAGCGGCACCGCCGCCGATCCGAGCGCCGTTTCGACCGCAGAGTGCGTCAGCCCGTGCTCGGATCGCCCAGACGGTGCTCGGATCGGCACGGGCGACGGCGCCGGCTGCCGCGCGGGCCGATCCCCCGGTTCCGCAAGCCGGCTGGCGCAGCCACCGCGGTTCCGCGAGCCGGTTGGCGCGGCCGCCCCGGTTCCGCGAGCCGGTTGGCGCGGCCGCCCCGGTTCCGCGAGTCACTCTGCAACGCCACCTGGCGGAACGCCGGCGAATTCGGCAGACCGGCTCGCGGATGCAGACCGGCTCGCGGATTGCCGCCCGCCAGCCGGCAGCCCACTGCGCCGGCCCGCAAGCCCACTGCGCCGGCAGACACCCCCCGAATCGGCAGGGCAGCCCGCGATC
>CAZDSL010000165.1:2876-6735 GCA_964507655.1 uncultured Mycobacteriaceae bacterium
CGCAAGCCCACTGCGCCGGCAGACACCCCCCGAATCGGCAGGGCAGCCCGCGATCCGAGCACCGATTGCGACGACACCCGTAGCGAACCCGTGCTCGGATCGGGTAGCAGGCGCTCGGATCGGGGGCGCGGCGCCCTCGAAGCGGCGGGCGGCAAGGGGACGGGCGGCAAGGGGGCAGGCGGGGGGCGGGCGGCCAGGTACAGGCTAGGAGCAGTCGCCCGGCTCGCCGCGCTTGACCACCGACAGCACCGCATCGCCCTCACCGATGGGCGCGCCCGGAGCCGGCTCCTGCGCCACCACCACCCAGTTGCGGTCGAGCAACTGCATGCGCCCGCGGCCGGTGGCGTCCTCGCTGCGCGAGTAGAACACGCCGGCGTCCTGGATGAGGTCCTGCGCGGCCTGCAGATTCATGCACACCGTGGCGGGCATCACCGACGCGCCGCCCGTTGCCGGGGCCGCCTGTGCGGGCTCTGCCACCGCCGCGGCGGAGCTGGGCAGCGCCCCGGGCGCGGCGGCGCGCGTGGGTGCTGCGGGTGACGGCGGCGCCGACGTGGCCTGCCCTGCCGGTGCCGGATGCGCGTCACCGGCCGGCGACCCCTCCACGAACTGCGCGACGAGGACCAACACGAACAGCAGCACCGCTACGGCGACGGCGACGAGTACACCCCGGCGCACCGGAGGTCGCGGCGGGGGCGGGGGCGGCGGCGCCAGTGCTCCGGCCATGTCGCCCGCCTCGAATGCGTGGTGCGCGGCGTCGGCCCGCTCCGCCACCGCGCGTTGCCGCTCCCGCTCCGCCCGCCGACGGGCACGCCGCGGCTGGGCCACCGCGAACCATCCCAGGGCCAGCGCGAACACCAGCGCCATGACCGCGGCGCCAGGCTCGCCGTCCACGCTCAGCTCGACGGTGCCGAGCAGGAAGAGCGCGGCGAAGAACCCCGCCACCACCCGCAGATAGGGGTGCGTCACCCGCATCGGTACTCCCGTCGTCCCTGTGCCCCCGCGCATTCGGGCCGATCATCCCACCCTGCACCGACAATTCCGGGCCGTGCCGTCGCCGAGGGCCCAGCCCACCCGGCCCGCCGCGGCCACCCGGTCCATCCGACCCACCCGGCCCGCCCGGTCGAACGTCAATCGCCGAGCAGCTCGCGGCACTCCTCGACGGTGTGCGTCTGCGTGCAGTCGGCCCACTCCCTTTGCGAGTCGGCCCACGGGTGACGCGGCACCTGCCCGGCATCCACGACCCACCGGTAGTCGTCGCACATGATGGCGGCACCGGTGGCGGGGTCGACGGCCCTTCTGCCGATGTCGGCGCCGATGCACGTGTCACCGAGCGACGGCCCCTGCGGCGGGGCTCCGGCCGGTGCCTCTTCCTGCGTACGGGCCGCGGGCGGCGCCTCCTCGATCGTTTCGGCGGTCGTGCCGGGCGTGGCCGCCGGCGGCGCGGTCGTGACCGTCTCCGTCGGCGGCGACATCTCCGCCGCGGCCGGGGTCGTCGGCGGCACCGGCGACGGTGAGGGCACTCCGCCGGTGACGCTGGAGCAGGACGCCGCCAGTATGGCGGCACAGAAGAGGAACCCGCACGCGGCCTTTCGCAGCATTCCGCGAATCTATGCCGCCGGGGCGGCCTCCGGGGCCCGAAGCGGGAATCTCTCGGCGGGGGTCAGCCGACGGTTTCCAGGAACTCCGCCGTCGCCGAGGCGAGCCGGCCCACGGCCGCATCCGGATCGCCGACAGAGTCGGGGAACACTTCGAGGCTCAGCACCGCACCCGGGGCCGCGGCGCGCACGGCCCGCACGATCTCCGCCAGCGGCGCGTCGCCCTCCCCCGGCGCCAGCCGCCCCTTCATGGGCACGTACGGCTCGCCGGGCGCGGGGGTGCGGCGGCCGCTGATCTGCACCTCCACCACCGGCGCCTCGGCCAGCCGGGCGATCTCGCCGACGGCGCCGCCGCAGCGCAGGAAGTGCCAGGTGTCGAACAGGACGCCGGCGTTGGGCAGGTCGACCCGCCGCGCGAGGTCGAGCGCCGTGGCCAGGTCGGGGATGCCGGTGCCGGGAATGAATTCGAGCACCACCGCCACGCCTACACCCGCGGCGGCCTCCGCAGCCTCGCGCACCGCGGCGGCCATCTCCCCCGGATCGGCGGGGCTGCCCAGGTAGTGCGCGACGTTGAGCGCGCGGGCGCCCAGCGCCTGCGCCGCCTCGAGGCACCGGTCGAGCCCCATCGCGTAGTCGGCGCGCAGCCCGCGCGGCACGTCGGCCGGATCGGGCGCGCCCGGAAGCTGCGACAGCAGCGCGTCGACCACACCCACCTTCACGCCCGCCGCCGCCAGCAGCGCGGCCGGGTCGGCGCCGTCGTCGCGCGCCCGGAAGTACTGCCCGGGCTGCGCACTGATCTCGCCGAACCCGTGGCGTGCGGCGAGCCCGATCAGCTCGGGCAGGCCGGTGCCGGGCACGCAACCCCAGCACAGGGCGGTGCCGGTGAGCGCCTCGGCCATCGTCTCCATCATGACCGCACGCTAGCGCCAGGGGGCGCGGCCCGGCGAGGCCCCGGCCCACGGGGCGGACCCCCCGTCCGGGGGCGTTCGGGTGACCGGCAACGGCCGGCGCCGCCACCCGCGCGGCCGAATCAACGCAGCGCACGGCCTCGCGCCCCGCCGCGCCCACCCGGTCGCGCGTCACAGTGATCCTCGACCGTTCCCGCCGCGCGGCGGCCCCGACTGCCCTACCGTGAGGTACCGACGGGTCGGCCCGCGCCGGGCACGCATCGGTTCCGGCATGGTCCGCCGCCTCGGGTGAAAGGACTGCGATCAGGTGAGTGCCACCACCGAGACCGACGACCCCTCCACCACCGAACCCCCCGAGCGCCTCGTCGCCTCCCGCACCAACTGGCGGGTCTTCCTCACCGCCGCCGGCGTCACGCTGGCCATCACGATCTGGGCGCTCATCGCCCCGCAGAACGCCGAGGACGTGCTGGGCTCGGTGGTCACCTGGATCTCCGGCTGGTTCGGCTGGTTCTACGTCGCGCTCGTGGCGGCGGTGCTGGTGTTCGTCGTCTACCTCGCGCTCTCCCGGTACGGCACCACCAAGCTCGGTCCCGAGCATTCGCAACCCGAATACGGGCTGTTCTCCTGGGCGTCCATGCTGTTCGCGGCCGGCATCAGCACCGACCTGATGTACTTCGCGGTCTCCGAGCCCGTCACCCAGTACCTGGAGCCGCCCAGCACGGCACCCGAATCCGTCGACGCCGCGCGCGAGGGCATCGCCTGGACCCTGTTCCACTACGGGATCAGCGGCTGGGGCCTCTACGCGCTCATGGGCATCGCGCTCGCCTACTTCGCGTACCGCATGAACATGCCGCTGGCCATCCGCTCGGCCCTGGCGCCGATCTTCGGCAAGCGGGTCAAGGGCACGCTGGGCGACGGCGTGGACTTCGCCGCGCTGCTGGGCACCATCTTCGGCGTGGCCACCTCGCTGGGCATCGGCGTGGTGATGGTCAACGTGGGCCTCAACATGGTCTTCGGCCTGCCCGTCAACACCGCCGTCGAGGTGGCGATCGTCGTGGTGGGCGTGGGCGTGGCCACCCTCTCGGCCACCTCGGGCGTCGACAAGGGCATCAAGTTCCTCTCGCTGCTCAACGTGTTCCTGGCGCTGGCGCTGGCGATCTGGGTGCTGGTGATGGGCCGCACGCAGTTCCTGCTGGACGGGCTGGTGCTCAACGTCGCCGATTTCGTCCGGCTCTTCCCCGGCATGGTGGGCCAGACGTTCGCCTACGAGGACACCGGCACCTGGATGACCGACTGGACCCTGTTCTTCTGGGCCTGGTGGATCGCGTGGGCGTCGTTCGTGGGGCTGTTCCTGGC
>CAZDSL010000166.1:0-6691 GCA_964507655.1 uncultured Mycobacteriaceae bacterium
CCGGACGCTCCCGAGGGCCCCGGCCCGGGGCGCGACCCCGGCTACTTCCCGGGCGAGAAGGGCCGCGTGGTGCCCCGCTCGGCGTGGTGGGCGCTGGCGGTGGCGTGCGTGCTGCTGGTGGCGTTCTTCATCGTGCGCCCGATGTGGTTCACCGACACGGCCGACGAGTCGGATCTGCACGTGCCGGCCGACCGCCACTTCACCAAGACGCTCGCGGGCCTGGGCAACCCCGACGGCCTCTTCCTCAACGACGACACCCCCTCGCGCACCCTCGACTTCGCCCTGCCCGCCGACAACGACCGCAGCAAGACGCAGCTGCACCTGCTCGGCACCACGCAGGTGGCCCAGGAGAGCACGGTGTTCCTCATGGTGCGGCTCGACGGCACCCAGGTGTTCAACGAGCAGCTCCCCCGCGGCAGCAACGCCCTCGACCACGTCATCACGGTGCCCGAGAGCCTCGCCGCCGACGGGCATGTGCGGGTGCAGATCGTGCTGCACGGCAGCCTGCAGTCGGAGCGCTGCCTGCCCGACCGCGCCACAGGCATGGTCCTGCACCTGACGCCCGACACGGTCATGGAGGCGGCGCTGGACAGGCCGGTGCACACCGTCCGCGACGTCGTCGCCGGCTGGGACCACGACCTCACCATCGTGCTCGCCGACCAGGGCGACGAATGGCGCTCGACGGCCGCCGCGGTGGGGCTCGCCCTCACCCACCAGGGCCACTCGGTCTCCTACGCCGCGAAGCCGCCCGACGGCACCACGTCGAACACGCTCGTCGTCGGCCCGCCCGATGCGGCGCGGTCGGCGGGCTGGAAGGCGCTCGACAGCGGGGGCCCCGCCGACGCGACGGTGGCGGTGGGCAAGATCCGCGGCACCACCGCGCTCGCCGTCGTCGCCCCGCAGCCCGACCTCGCCACGCAGCAGATCACGTCGGTGGTGCGCACCACGGCCGACGCCGCCGCGGCCTCCCCGCGGGCCATCACCCTGGAGCCGAACAGCGGCGACGAGGTGGGGCTGGCGGCACTCGGCGCCGACGTCGACATGACGCAGATCGTCGAGCGGCGCTCCTGGAGCATCGACTACGCGCTGGCCGACCTGCCCGGCGGGCGCCTGCCCCGGGCGGCACGCGTGCAGTTCTCGATGCCGGCCTCGCCCGCCGACCTCACCTGGCTGCTCAACGTCAGCCTCAACGGGACGCTGCTGCAGAGCATCCCGCTCCCCCGCGACCCGGGCCCCGTGGAAATCGCGCTGCCGGCCGAGCTGCAGAAGACCGACAACACGCTCACGCTCGCGATGCAGCGCGACCGCGACCTGGGCGGCTGCGACATCCGCATGACCAGCTACCCGGTGCAGCTGCGGTCCGAGTCGGCGCTGCTGCTGGGCGACGACCCGGGCGCCGGGCTCACCGCGGTGCCGCGCACGCTCGCGCCCGGGGCCGCGGTGTACCTGCCCGACGCCGCCCCCGAGTCCGTCGACGAGCAGCTCACCGCCGCGATCCCCGTGCTCGCCGCCTTCGTCGGCGCCCAGCAGACGCCGCAGTTCGTCTGGGGGGCCGCGCCTCCGGGCGGCGCGCCGTTCGTCACCATCGGCCAGACACCCGACGTGGCCACCCAGGTGCGGGTGCAGGACGGCAGGCTGGTCTCCGGCCCGGCGCCCGAGCCGCTCGACATCTCGGCGTTCCAGACCGGCGCCGTCACCCAGTGCGCCACCGGCCCGGGCGGCACCCCCGGCCTGTCGATCACCACCGCCGGGCACGCCGGCTCGGGCAAGGTGACGCCGTTCGGCACCGACTGCGTCGACGTCGCCACGCCGGGCGGCGGGTTCACCGTCGCCGCCGACGGCACCGTCGCCCGCAACGCACCGCCGCGCACGGACGGCGACTGATGACCCCCCGGGGGACGTCCGCGGGCCGCGACGTGGCCCGCCGCCGCACGATCACGGCACCGGCGTCGTGGCGGCACCCGGGCGGCCGGCCGGCGCCCCCGCGGCGGCAGGGGCAGGACGAGCCGCTGCAGGGGCACTTCCGCTCGATCGACAGCGCACCGTCGGGCATCTCCGTCGACCGCCCCGCCAGCGCCGCCAACGGCTTCCTCATCACGTTCACGGCGCTGGCGCTGCTGACCATGGCGGCGATGGCGATCTTCGTGCACGAGGGCACGCCGGAGGTGCGGGCGGCCGTCATCCTGTCGCAGGGCCGCGGCAACGTGGCGATGCCGACGCGCCTGTTCGTCGTGTGCTTCTTCGTCGCCTACGCCCTGTACGCGTACGGCAACCGGTGGCGGCGGCTCGCGATCGGCGCATCGCTGGTGGGCAAGTTCGCGGCGGTGGTGGTGGCCTTCGACGTGCTCGCCTGGGCGCTGCACCGCGCGGAAATCCTCGAGATCTCCACCTTCGGGCAGCAGCTGGCCTCGGTGATCGTGGCGCTGGCGATCTTCCCGCACACCATCCTGCGGCAGGCCCGGCTGCCCGAGCCCGCCCCTCCACCCTCCGATCCGCGCACGCCTCCGAGCGCGTTCGTGATCTTCTTCGTCACGCTCGCCGTGTCGTTCGGCCTCGCCGCCGTGCTCGAGATCGCCCTCGAAGAGACCATCCTCACGCTGCGCGAGTGGGCGATCATCGGCGGCCTCGGCCCCGGCGTGTTCCTGGCGCAGCAGATCTTCGCGGCGCTCTCCGCCCTCACCGGGTGGCGCGCGGTGGGCCGCTCGCGCCGCGGGGTGTTCGCCCCGCCCATCGCCATCCTCGTGCCCGCGCACAACGAGGCGCACGACATCGCCGCCACCATCGTCGCCGTCGACGCGGCGGCCGCGACCTATCCGGGCACGGTGCGGATGTACGTGGTGGACAACGCCTCGCGCGACGCCACCACGCACGTCGCCGAACGGGCGCTCAGCCAGTGCGTGCGCATCACCGGCCAGGTGCTGCAGTGCCCCGAGCCGGGCAAGGCGATCGCGCTGAACCTGGGGATCGCGCACATCACCGAGGACTTCGTGGTGCGCATCGACGCCGACACCGCCATCGGCCCCGGCTGCCTGCGCACCGCGATGCGCCACTTCGCCGACCCGCGCGTGGGGTCGGTGGGCGGGCTGCCGCTGCCCAAAGAGTCGGAGACGTGGATCGACAAGGTCCGCCTGGTGGAGGTGTACCTGCGGCACGGGTTCTTCCAGGTTGCCCGCAACAGCTACCAGGGCGTGGTGGGCGTGCCCGGCATGTTCGCCGTCTACCGGCGCGACGCCGTCGTCGCGGTGGGCGGCATGGTGCAGGGGATGAACGGCGAGGACACCGACATCTGCCTGCGCCTCGACGGCGCCGGCTACCGCACCGTCGCCGACCCGAAGGCCGTGTACTACAGCGAGACGCCCGCCACCTATGCGCACCTGCGCGAGCAGCGAGTCCGCTGGTTCCGCAGCCTCTACCACATCGCCGCGCACAATCGTGCGGCGCTGAGCGACCGGCGCTCGCTGGCCGGCGGCATCGTGCTGCCGTTCCAGATGCTCAACGCGGCGCGGCGGGCGATGCTCACGCCCATCCTCGTCTTCGCGCTGCTCACCTTCCTCTTCTTCCGCGGCACCTTCCCCGGCATGCCCTGGCAGCCGCTGGTGGAGACCCTGATCGGGATGCCGATGATCGTGTCGGTGATCGTGTGCCTCGTGTGGCAGCCCAGCGCGGTGCGGTTCGTGCCGCTGCACATGGGGTTCCGGGTGCTGCGCAGCTACTTCACGCTCGCGGCGGTGCTCAGCCTGGCCTATCCGCCGCTGGACGCGCCGTGGACGGAGGCCGCCCGGCGATGGCGCGGGGTGCGGGCCGGGCGGGGTGGGCCTGCCGGGCGGGGTGAGCCTGCGGGCGCCGATCCGAGCACCGCCTAGCCGATCCGAGCACCGGATCCCTAGGTTCCGGGCCGGAACGGATGCTCGGATCGGGCGCCCCACCAGCGCCGTCCGCAAACTTGTCGTACCCGGGTGGTTATGTCATGCCCATCAACAGTTTCACCGCCTTGAAAGAGGTTTCGGCATGACCACTCCCCCGTTCCCCCCGCAGCAGCCCCAGCCGCAGGCCCCGCAGCCCCCGCAGCACCAGCCGCAGCCCCAGCAGCAGGCCTACCCCTCCCAGCCGCCGATGCCGCCGCACGCGCAGCCGCCCTACCCGCCGCCCCCGGCGCCGGACGGCACGCCGGGCAGGAGGAAGAACACGGTCGGCCTCGTCGCCCTCATCGCGGCCGTCGTCGGATTCGTGTTCGCGTGCATCCCCGGCGCGCTCATCATCGGCTGGATCCTGCTGCCCATCGCCTTCATCCTCGGCCTGGTCGGGCTCTTCCTGGCCGGCAAGCGCAGGGGCACCAGCATCGCGGCCGTGATCATCGCGGTCATCGGCACGGTCGTCGGCTTCGTCGTGTTCGCCACCGCCGTCTCTGATGCCGTGGACGACGCGTTCGGCGGCAGCGACGTGTCGGTCACCGGACCCGCCACCGCCGCAGACGGCGCCGCGCCCGCCGCCGGGGCCGGCACCGCGGCGCCCACGGCGGGCGACCAGGGCACGCGCACCTCGCCGTACCCGCTCGGCTCCACCGTCACCAGCCGCGACTGGAAGGTCACCATCAACTCGGTGTCGCTCGACGCCGACGACGCGATCGCCGCCGAGAACCCGTTCAACGACGCGCCCGCCGCCGGCACCCAGTACCTCATGGCCAACGTGACGATCACCTACACCGGCGACGACCCGCAGGGCAGCATGCCGATGGCGACGATCGACTACGTGACCGCCGACGGCAACACCGTGCACTCGTTCGACGCGATGGTGGTCGAGCCCGATGCGCTCGACGACGTCAGCCCCCTGTACGAGGGCGCGTCGACCACCGGCAACGTGGCGTTCGCGGTGCCGTCGGCCAGCGCGGCGCAGGGCACGCTGGCGGTGCAGGCCACCCCGCTCGCCGACAAGGTGTTCGTGGCCGTCCAGTAGCCGCCGCGGCGCTCCGCGCCCCCGATCCGCGCACCTGATGCGCATGCCGAGCGCGCGTTCCCGCACCGTCCGGCGGAACGGACGCTCGGATCGGCGGCACGGTTGCGGCTAGCATCCTGGCCATCGGCCACGCGAGGATCCGCCCGTGGCCCGCGCCAGCCCCAGGAGCCTCCGGTGAGCAGATCCCCCCACCCGCCATCCGGTCCGCACGCCCCCGGGCGCTCCATCTCACGCCGCACCGTGCTGCTGTCCGCGCTCGGCGCCGGCGCCGGGATCGTCCTTGCCGGCAGCGGCTGGCCCGCACCGTCGCGCGCACACGCCGGCGTCCCGTTCCTGCGCTACGCGCCGCCGCCGGTGCTGCCGGCCGGGCGGCTCACGGTGGCTCCGGGCGCGGTCGGCATCCTCGAAGCCGCGACCTTCCGGGTCGTCGTCGAGCACTCCGCCGTACGCATCGACACCGCCGGCCGCACCGTCTTCGCATCCCCAGGCGGCGCCTTCCTCGCCGCGGGCAACGGACGGCTGAGCTGGGAGGAGAACACCGGCCACTTCTCGCTGACGCCGCTGCTCACCGCGCTGCAGCTCGACCAGCAGATCCATGCGGCGACGCTCGACTCGGGCACCGTGACCCTCACCGGCGTGCTCGCCCCGCCCGTCGAGGCGCCGTCTGGTTCCGCCGTCCCCCTCGACCTCACCACCACCCGCGAGTTCACGCTGCGGATCGCCGCCGGTGCGCACGGGCTCACGTTGGCCGTGGAGGTGCCGGGCGCCGATGCGGTGATGCTGCGGCCCGCCCGCGATACCGGCGAGGCCGTGCACGGCGCGGGCGAACAGTTCACCGCGTTCGACCTGTCCGGCCAGGACGTCCCGATCGTCACGCGCGAGCAGGGCGTGGGCCGCGGGCTCGAGCCGCTCACCGCACTCGCCGAGGCCACCCAGGGCGGCGGCGGATCGCCCACCACCACATACGCGCCGCTGCCGTTCGTCGCCACCTCGGCCATGCGGGCGCTGGCGCTGGACACCGACGTGGTGAGCACGTTCGATGTCCGCCCCGCCGACCGCATCGACATCGCCGCGTGGACGCCCTCGGTCACCGCCACTGTGTACACAGGCGCCTCCCCCGCCGACCTGCTCGCCGCGCACACCGCCGACACCGGCCGGATGCGGGCACTGCCGGGCTGGTCGGGCGAGGGAGCCATCGTGGGCCTGCAGGGCGGCACCGTGGAGGTGACGGCCAAGCTCGCCGCCCTCACCGACGCCGGCGCCGCCGTCACCGGGGTGTGGCTGCAGGACTGGGTGGGCCGGCGCACCACCGATTTCGGCGAGCGACTGTGGTGGAACTGGGTTCTCGACCGCGACCGGTACCCCGGATGGGAGCGGATGGTCGCCGACCTCAACGCCCGCGGCATCCGAGTGCTCACCTATGTCAACGCGTTCCTCGCCGACCCGTCCGGCAAGCCCGGTGGCACTGCCCGCAACCTGTTCGCCGAGGCGGACGCCCACGGCTACCTCGTGGGGCATCCCGGCGGCGGGCCGTACCTGCTCGACCAAGGCGGGTACTCCGCCGCGCTGGTGGATCTCACCAACCCCGCGGCCGTCGACTGGTTCCGCGACGTGATCGCCGACGAGGTGGCGGGCGCCGGCGCGGACGGGTGGATGGCCGACTTCGGCGAGGGGCTGCCGTTCGACGCGGTGCTGCACACGGGCTCGCCCGCCGAGTGGCACAACCGCTGGCCGGTGG
>CAZDSL010000167.1:0-3317 GCA_964507655.1 uncultured Mycobacteriaceae bacterium
GTCAGGCCCAGCGGGCCTGGCCGCCGTCGAGCGGGATCGTCGCGCCGGTGAGGTAGCGGGCGTCGGGGCCCACCAGGAACACCACGGCGCGGCCGATGTCGTCCTCGCAGTCGCCGATGCGGCCCATCGGGATGCTGGCGACGAACTCCTCCGCCTCCTCGGGGTTCTGCTCGGTCCAGTACTTCAGCCCCGGCGACAGCGCGTGCGGCGCGACCGCGTTGACCCGGATGCCGTCCCGGCCCCACTCGACGGCCGCGGCGCGCGACAGCGAGCGCATGGCCTCCTTGGCCGCCGCATAGCCGCCGTAGTTGGACAGGTCCCAGCGCACCGCCGCGGAGCTGACGAGGTTGACGATGGAGCCGCCGCCGCGCTGCATCATCAGCGGGCGGCACAGCTGCATGAGGCTGAGCGCGGCCAGCGGGCCCACCGCGAACGCCTTCTCCAGGTGCCGGCGCTGGAGCTGCTCCATCGGGCCGAGGACGCTGTAGTTGGCGTTGTTGATGAGGATGTCGACGCCACCGAGCTCGCTCACCACGCGGTCGATCGCCGGCGCCAGCTGCTCCTCCTTCGCCACGTCGCAGGCGATCGGCACCGCGGTGCCGCCGAAGGCCCGGATCGCCTCGGCGGTGGCGACGACCTTCGACTCGGTGCGGCCGATCGCCGCGATCGCCGCGCCCTCCTTGGCCAGCGCGTAGGCGATGCCCTCGCCCACACCCTGTCCGGCGCCGGTGATCAC
Organism: uncultured Mycobacteriaceae bacterium; assembly: GCA_964507655.1. GTDB lineage: Bacteria > Actinomycetota > Actinomycetes > Mycobacteriales > Mycobacteriaceae > Tomitella. Next base: position 737 of record CAZDSL010000167.1, read on the forward strand.
GGCGACCTTGCCGTCCAGAATTCCCATCGATGCGCTCCCAACGGTCGGTGGGTAGTACCTACCCGTTCAGTGGCCACCACCATAAGCAACCTAGCGGTTGCTTGGTAGCCTCGTTCCCGATCACCGACGCCCCGGAAGCGAGGACTGCATGAGCTCCCCCGACCCCGTCAGCACCGTCGACCTCACCGGCCGGGTGGCGATCGTCACCGGCGGCACGAAGGGGATCGGCTTCGTCATCGCGCAGACCCTCCTCGCCGCGGGCGCCGAGGTCACCGTGTGCGGCCGCAGCGAGCCGGAGGCCCTGCCCGCGGCCGGCGGGCGCACCGCGGAATTCCGGGCGGTGGACGTGCGCGACGCCGGCAGCGCCCAGGCCATGGTGCGGGAGGTCGCCGAGCGGCACGGGCGCCTCGACATCCTCGTCAACAACGCGGGCGGCTCGCCCGACGCCGACTCGGCGACGGTGTCCACCCGGTTCGTCGACAAGATCGTCGCGCTGAACATGCTCGCGCCGTTCTACCTGGCGCAGGCGGCCAACGCCGTGATGCAGGAGCAGGAGCGGGGCGGCTCGATCGTCAACATCGGCAGCGTGTCGGCGCACGATCCCCAGCCCGGCACTGCGGCCTACTCGGCGGCGAAGGCGGGGCTGCTCATGTTCAGCCAGGCGCTGGCGCTCGAGTGGGCGCCCAAGGTGCGCGTCAACCACATCACCACCGGCCTGATCCGCACCGAGGCCGCGGCCGACGTGTACGGCGAGGACGGCGGCGCGGCCGTCGCCTCCATCATCCCCATGCAGCGGATGGCGGTGCCCGGGGACGTGGCCAAGGCGTGCCTGTTCTTCTGCAGCGATCTGGCCGGCTACCTCACCGGCACCGACCTGGCCGTGCACGGCGGCGGGGAGTTCCCCGCGCGCTACATCGCCGCCCGCGGCACCGGCGAGGGGCAGCACTGATGCGCGAGACCATCTGGACCAAGGCCGAGCCGTTCGCGGCGCTCATCGCCGCCCGCGCCGAGGACGACAATCCCGGGCTGCGGTTCGAGGACTCCGAGTGGAGCTGGCGCGAGGTCGTCGCCGAGGCGCGTGCGCGTGCGGCGCTCGCCCGCAGCATGCGCGTCGACGGCCCCTGGCACGTGGGCCTGCTCATGGAGAACTCGCCCGAGAACCTCTTCTGGGTGCTCGCGGCGGGACTGTCGGGCGCGACGATCGTCGGCATCAACCCCACCCGCCGCGGCGCCGAGCTGGTGCGCGACATCGACTTCACCGACATCCAGCTCATCGTCACCGACGATGCGCACAGCGCGCTGCTGGACGGCCTGGAGCTCGCCTGCCCGCCCGAGCGGGTGCTCGTCAGCGGCACGGCCGAGTTCGCGGCGCTGCTCGAAAGCGAGGGCGCCGACGACGAGCCGTTCGCGCAGCCCTCCCCGGAGACGATCTTCTCGCTGGTGTTCACCTCGGGCACCACCTCGGCGCCCAAGGCCGTGATCTGCTCGCAGGGGCGCCTGGGCACCATCGCGCGGCAGCAGCAGGAGCGCCGCGACCTGGGCCCCGACGACGTGTTCTACGTGGCGATGCCGATGTTCCACTCCAACGCGATCATGGCCGGCATCGCGCCCGCCGTGAGCGCCGGCGGCTGCATCGCGCTGCGCAAGAAGTTCTCGGCATCGGCGTGGCTGTCGGACGTGCGCCGCTACAAGGCCACGTTCTTCAACTACGTCGGCAAGCCGCTCAACTACATCCTGGCGACGCCGGAAAAGCCCGACGACGCCGACAACCCGCTGCGCATCGCATTCGGCAACGAGGCCAACGAGAACGACATCGCCGTGTTCGCGCGGCGCTTCGGCTGCCAGGTGATCGACTCGTACGGCACCTCCGAGGGCGGCATGCGCATCAACCGCATCCCCGGCATGCCGAAGGGTTCGCTCGGCGTGGCCGACGAGGGCACCGCGGTGATCGACCCCGACACGCTCGAGGAATGCCCGCGCGCCGAGTTCGACGACCAGGGGCGGCTGCTCAACGCCGACAAGGCCATCGGCGAGATCGCCAACACCCGCAACGCGAACCAGTTCGAGGGCTACTACGGCAACCCCGAGGCGGACGAGGAGCGGGTGCGGCACGGCATCCTGTGGTCGGGCGACATGGCCTACCGCGACGACGAGGGCTACTGGTACTTCGCCGGGCGCACGTCCGACCGGCTGCGCGTGGACGGCGAGAACTTCGCCGCGGCGCCGGTGGAGCGCATCCTGGCCCGCTTCCCCGCCTTCAACCACGTCGCCGTGTACGCGGTGCCCGACGAGGTGGTGGGCGACCAGGTGATGGTGGCCGTGGAGCTGTACCCGGGGGCGCGGTTCGACGCGGGCGAGTTCGGCCGGTTCCTCGACGAGCAGCCCGACCTGGGCACCAAGTGGGCGCCCAAGTACGTGCGCATCACGCAGGCGCTGCCCCGCACCACCACGAGCAAGGTGCTCAAGCGGCAGCTGCAGGCCGAAGGTTCCGCGGTGCCCGACACGGTCTACGTGCGCGACGGCAAGGAGAACGTCTTCCGGCAGTTGTGACGGCCGACGGCGGGGGCGCGGCTTCCCGGCC
>CAZDSL010000167.1:3417-5407 GCA_964507655.1 uncultured Mycobacteriaceae bacterium
CCCGGACGAGCGGGCGCGGGGCGGGCCGCCGCTGGCGGTCGGGGCCCGTTTCCGTTGGGGGAACGCGTATTCGACGAAAACCGAGACATCGAACAGTAGTTCCCGTACTCTGTGGGCAGCGGTAAGGGGAAGGCGGACGCAGGGGTGGCGGACGCGGGCCGATGGACACGGGGGCGGGTCGATGGCGAACCGGCAGGGGCAGGGCGAGGGGCCGACGGTGACGGACGGCCTGTGGCGCCGCACCGATGAGGAGCTGATCGACGGCATCGCCGGCGCCACGCGGACGATGTTCGCGCAGCAGGTCTCGCTGCTGGACCTCACCGCGGAGCTGGCGGGCAGGGGCACCACGCTGGGCAATGCGGCGCAGGCGGCCACCACCATCGTCGAGAACACCACGCTCTCGCTGTACGCGGCGCGCAAGTTGGTGACGTTGGCGCGGCGACTGCATGAGCGCCCCCGGGTGTACGAGTCCTATGCCGCTGCGCAGATCCCCGAAGCCTCGGCGCTGGCGATCCTCGACTTCCTGGATTCCCCTCCCGCGGCCATGACGGCCGACGAGGTCGCCCGCGCGGAGATCAGTCTGCTCGACGACGCCCGCACCTCGGGATCGCGGCAGCTGTCGGCCTTGATCGACGGCATCAGGGAGTACTACGCGGCACCGCGCGACGACGCCGGAGACGACGCGGGCGGCGACGGTGATGGTGCGGGCGGGGGCGCGGGTGCCGGCGACGGCGACGCTGCTGGGCCGCAGACGGGGACCGACGGCCAGGGCACCGACGGCCAGGGCGGCGGCGAGGCCGGGCGCGGCGAAGGTTCCGGCGATGCCGATGGTGCCGGGCAGCCTGACTGGCCGCGCCGCCGCCGTAGCGACACGTTCGGCGGCGACGACACCACCCGCAACACGCTCTTCCTCTCCCGCACGCTCGGCGGGCGCTACGTGCTGCGCGGCGACCTCGACGCCGAGACGGGCGAGCGGCTCTCCATCGCGCTGTCGCCCCTGTCGGCCCCGCGGCCCGAAGCCGACGGCACTCGCGATCGCCGCTCGGGCGGCAAGCGCAGGGCGGACGGCCTCGCTGAGTACCTGCGGCGCCACGCCGTCTGCTCGGCCTCCGCACCAGGGCGTTCGGGGGCCTGCGCCTGCGCCGGCGGCACAGGCGGCAACGGCGGCTGCGGCACCAACTCCGGCAACGGCACGCAGGTGTCCGGCCACGACTTCGGCGGCGGCGCGGGCACGGGTGCCACGCTGTCGGTGCATGTGCGGCTGCGGACCCTCACCGACACCGACGCCGACCACGCCCGCCGCGCCGAGCTCATCGCCCAGGGGCACTATTCGCAGGTGTTCGGCGACCTCCCGCACGGCCTCACCGACTGGTTCGGCCTCATGCCGGTCTCTGCGGTGCGCCGCCTGGCCTGCGACGCCGCCGTCACGCCCATCGGAGTCGACGAGAACGGCGTCCCACTCAATGTCGGCCGCACGCGCCGCCTGGCCACTCCGGCACAGCGCCGGGCGCTCGCGGCCCGCGACCACGGCTGCGCCTTCCCGCACTGCGATCGCCCACCGGCCTGGTGCATCGCGCATCACGTGCTGCACTGGGTCGACGGCGGCCGCACCGACCTCACCAACTTGGTCTTCCTCTGCCCGGAACACCACAGGTCCGTCCACCACCACGGGTGGACGGTGGTCATCGACCGCACCACCCGGTCGCCCCGCTTCCTGCCGCCGCCCGGCGACCGGCTGGCGCACCAGTGGCTCGATTCGGACGGGACGCCGGCTCCGCAGCCGCAGACCGGTCACGGTGACGACCCGTAGTGTCCGCCCGCGCGTCAGCGCGCCCCATGCAGCACCCTGCCGCGCACCACCTTTCCGGATGCGTTGCGCGGCAGGGGTTCCCTGCGCATCGACCATCGCGTCGGCACCTTGTAGGCGGCAAGCCGCGCCGACGCATGACGCGACAGTCCGCGCACCAGCTCCGGCGGCAGGTCGCGTGCC
>CAZDSL010000167.1:5507-6644 GCA_964507655.1 uncultured Mycobacteriaceae bacterium
CAGGTCGCGTGCGGGCACGATCACCGCGCACACCACCTGGCCCCAATCGTCATCGGGCGCGCCGTGCACCATGCACTCCGCAACGGCCGGATGCGCCTCGAGAACGGCCTCCACCTCGGCCGGGTAGACGTTCTCACCGCCGCGGATGATCAGGTCGGTGCGCCTGCTGTGCACGCGCAGTCGCCCGTCGACGAACTCGCCGATGTCGCCGGTGCGCAACCAGCCGTCGGCGGTGAACGCGGCCAGGGTGGCGGCCTCGTCGCGCCAATAGCCGCTCATCAGGTGCGGGCCCCGCACCTGGATCTCCCCGACTCCGGAATCCGCGCGAATCTCCGGCTCGGCGTCACCGCCATCGCCGCGCACGGCATGGCCTGAGCCGCCGCCATCGCCGCGTGCGGTCTCCGCACGCCCCGGCTCCCCCGCCTCCGCCGATCCCCCGGCGATCCGCACCTCCATCCGCGGTACCGGCGTGCCTACGCACAGCGGATCGGCACGCAGGTCGGCGTCGGTCGCCGCGGTGGCCGGGCACGCCGTCTCCGTGAGTCCGTAGGTGGCCGCCAGTGCGGCCCGCACTGTGGGCACCCGTTCCCGCAGCCGCCGCTGCAGCCCCTCCGCGGCGGGCGCAGTGATCAGTGAGAGCGCCCGCAGTGTCCGCACACGGTCGGCCGCCTCCGGCCGCGCCTCGAGCAGTGCGACCAGCCGCGCCGCCATGGTGGGCACCGCGCTCCAGTGTGTGATCCGCTCGCGCTCGATCAGCAGCGTCACCGCATCGATGTCGAACCGCCCGGTGGACAGCACTGCGGCGTCCCCCAGAAGCAGCCGCGGGACCGACAGGTTGTGCAGCGCCGCCACATGGAACAACGGCGTCGCCAACAGGTACCGGCGCGCGTCCGGATCGGCGTCGCGACCTGCCCGCTGCCGCTCCGCCGTGGCGACGAGGCTGCGGTGCGGATGCACCACCCCCTTCGCGCGCCCCGTGGTGCCCGAGGTGAACAGGATCGTCGCCGGATCCTCGTCGGCCGCCGCGAGCCCCGCGGCGACGGACGCGCCGCCGTGGGTGTCGATGAGAGCCTGCACCTCCTCGGTCGGGAGCACGGCGACACCGCCCCGCAACCCGGCCCCGCCTCCGGCCCCGGC
>CAZDSL010000168.1:0-4953 GCA_964507655.1 uncultured Mycobacteriaceae bacterium
GTTCCGTGTCATACGCCTCCGGCCACGCGGGAGACGGGCGGGACGGGGGCCGGGGCGGCATGACAGAGTCGGTGACCGGAGACACAGTGCCGGCCGCGACCGCCGCCGGCGACCGCACACGCCGCCGCGCGCGGCCGGGGATAGGAGCAGGGATGGGGCTGACCTCCGACAGGGTGATCGTGGTGACCGGCGCGAGCCGGGGCGCGGGCAAGGGCATCGCGCTGGGCCTGGCCGGCCCCGGCAGCACGGTGTACGTCACCGGCCGCACCCGCAACGAGGGCGATGCGCCGCTGCCGGGCACGGTGCAGGCCACCGCCGACGAGATCACCGCCCGCGGCGGCACCGGCGTGCCGGTGATCTGCGACCACGCCGACGACGAGCAGGTGGCCGCGCTGTTCGAGCGGGTGCGCGCCGAGCACGGCCGGCTCGACATCCTGGTCAACAACGCGCTGGTGGTGCACGACGACCTGGCCCGGCGCGCCCCGTTCTGGGAGAAGCCGCTGTCGATGCAGGTGGTGCTCGACGTGGGGCTGCGCTCGAGCTACGTGGCGAGCTGGCACGCCGCGCCGCTGCTGGTGGCGAACGGCGAGGGCCTGATCGTCAACACGTCGTCGTTCGGCGCCCGTTGCTACATGCACGGCCCGGCGTACGGCGCGGGCAAGGCGGCCGTCGACAAGATGGCGCACGACATGGCCCACGACCTGCGCCCGTACGGCGTGGCCGCGCTGTCGCTGTGGATGGGGATGCTCAAGACCGAGCGCACCGCGGCGGCCTTCGAGACCAACGCGGAGGCGTACCGGCGGTTCGCGGCGCACGCGGAGAGCGCCGAGTTCCCGGGCCGCGTGATCGACGCCCTCGCCCGCGATCCGAAGCTGATGGAGCGCAGCGGACGGGTGCTCATCGGCGCCGAGGTGGCCCGCGAGCTGGGCGTCACCGACATCGACGGCAATCAGCCGCCCTCGCACCGCGGCTTCCTGGGCGACCCCACCGAGTTCAGCGAGGCCGTCGTCGAGTAGCCGCCTCAGTGGGACCGTCGGCGGGCATTCGCGGTGTGACATCGTTAACGTCGTAAAGCACAGCGTGGTGACGGTTACACGGGGCACAGGCGGGGGCCGGTGCCGGAGGAGGTCGGCGATGCAGTACCGCAAGGATGCGGCCGGGAGCCTGTTGATGCTCGACAGGCTGGACCTGATCCTCGATGCGGTGGAGGAGGCGGGCTTCCTCACCCTCGCCGGCGTGGTCGAGCGCACCGGCCTGGCGCGTTCGACCACGCACCGTCTGCTCACGCACCTGGAGCACAAGCGCTGGCTGTTCCGGGTGGGCTCCAACTACGAGCTGGGGCCGCGGCTGCTGCTCATGGGCACCAAGGGCCTGCGCAACCACTGGTTCTACCGGGGCGCCATGCCCGTGCTGCACCGGCTGCAGTCCGACACCGGCTTCGTCGTCCACCTCGCATACCTCGACGAGGGCGAGGTGGTGTATTGGGAGAAGATCGGCATGGGGCGGTTCGGCGCCGCGGTGCCCACGCGCATCGGCGGCCGCAACCCCGCGCACGGCACGGCGCTGGGCAAGGCGCTGCTGGCCGCCAGGCCCCCCGCCGAGATCGACCGGCTCGCCCCGTTCGCGCAGGTCACGCCCCGCACCATCTGCGATCCCGACGCCCTGCACCACGCGCTCGACGAGGTCCGCGCGCGCGGCTATGCGATGGACTGCGAGGAGTCGGTGCAGGGCCTCGGGTGCATCGCGGTGCCGGTGGAGGCCGGCGCCGACGAGTCGGTGGGCACGCGGCGCACGACGGCCGCCATCTCGGTGTGCGCCCCCATCGAGGAGCTCGACCCGGGCCTGGCCGCGCCCGTGTTCGAGGCGCGCGAGCAGATCCTGCGCGCCGCCCACGCCGACCCGCTGTGGGACGGCGCCCGCGGCTGAGCGCCGCGATGTTCCCTGTGTGCGGGAACGTGACGGGAGGTTCGCCCCCGCGCGGTGCACGGTGAGGAAGGTCACGTTGATCGATCGTCCGCGCCGCACCCGCGCACGGACCGCAGAAAGGTGCCGCCTGTGCCCACATCCCCGCTCCCGTCGCCGGTCCCCAGCCCGTTCGACCCCGCCGACCTCGGCCCGGTGCGCCTGCGCAACCGGATCGTCAAGTCCGCCACCTCGGAGGGGCGCTCGCCGGAGGGCCTGGTCACCGACGATCTGATCGACTTCCACATGGGATTCGTCCGCGGCGGCGTGGGGATGACGACCATCGCCTACTGCTGCGTGAGCCCGCAGGGCAAGAGCGCGCCCGGGCAGATCATCATGAGCCGCGAGGCGGTGCCCGGCCTGCGCCGTCTCGCCGACGCCGTCCACGATGAGGGCGCCGCGGTGGCGGCCCAGCTGGGGCATGCCGGCCCGGTCGCGTCGAAGCAGATCACGGGCGTCACCTCCGTGGCGCCGAGCCGGATGGTCAACCCCACCTCGTTCGGGTACTGCCGCGCCATCACCCGCGGCGAGATCGCCGAGGTGACGGCGCAGTTCGCGGCGGCCGCCGAGGTGGCGGTGGAGGCGGGCCTGGACGCGGTGGAGCTGCACTTCGGCCACAACTACCTGCCCAGCTCGTTCCTCAGCCCCCTGTTCAACCGCCGCAAGGACGAGTACGGCGGCGGCATCGACGACCGGTCGCGGCTGGTGCGCGAGATCGCGGAGGCCGTGCGCGAGCGGGTGGGCGGCGCGATCGCCGTGACGGCCAAGATCAGCATGATCGACGGCGTGCCGGGCAGCATCAAGCTGCCGGAATCGTTGCGCACCGCCCAGCTCCTCGACGCCGACGGGACGCTCGACGCCATCGAGCTCACCGAGGGCTCGTCGGTGTTCCGGCAGATGTTCCTGTTCCGCGGCGACGTGCCGGTGGAGGACTTCGCCGGCATGATGCCCCAGCCCATGAAGACCGGCGTGCGGCTGGTGGGCAAGAAGGTGATGGGCGAGTTCCCGTACGAGGACCTCTACATGCTCGAGGCCGCCCGCCAGTTCGTGCCGATCATGCGGAACACCAAGCTGATCCTGCTCGGCGGCATCACCAACCTCGAGCACATGGAGACGGGCATGCGCGAGGGGTTCGACTTCCTCGCGATGGGCCGGGCGCTGCTGCGCGAGCCGGGGCTGGTGAACGCGATCCGCGACGACCACACCAAGGAGACGCTGTGCACGCACTGCAACAAGTGCATGTACACGGTCTTCGGGCGCACGCACTGCGTGCTCGATCCCGACTCCACCTACGGGACGGTGCCGGCGGGTCCCGTGCCGCTGGACGCCCCGCGCGTCGCCGTCCACGGCTGACGCGGCCTGGCCGGGGCGGGCGCCCCGGCCCGGCCCTCGCGCGGGCCCGCCGTCGACCGACCGCCGGCCCGCCATCGACCGACCACCACGGAGGGAATCAATCCGCATGGAATCGCAGCACACGGCATTGCACGGCAGGGTCGCGCTGGTGACGGGCGCGGGGCAGGGGGTGGGGCGCGGCATCGCGCACGCGCTCGCCGACCGCGGCGCCCGGCTGGCGGTGGCCGGGCGCACGTTCGAGAAGGTGGCGCAGACGGCGAAGGAGATCCGCGAGCGCGGCGGCGAGGCCGAGCCGTTCGCGTGCGACGTCACCGACGCCGACGACATCGCCGCGCTGGTGGACGCGGTGACGGGGCGGTTCGGCGGGCTGTCGGTACTGGTCAACAACGCGCAGACGGTGATCAACGGCCGGCTGCTCGACCTCGACGACGCCGACTACGCGCAGGTGATGGACTCGGGCCCGCTGGCCACCTGGCGGATGATGCGCGCCTGCCACCCGCACCTGGCCGACGGCGGCGGGGCGATCGTCAACCTGGGCTCGGCGGCGGGCGTGCGCTGGGACCCGTCCGGCTACGGCGTCTACGCGGCGTCGAAGGAGGCGATCCGCGCGCTCACCCGCACCGCCGCGTGCGAGTGGGCCGACGACGGCATCCGCGTCAACGCCGTGCTGCCGCTGGCGGCGTCGCCCGGGCTGGCCGGGTGGGCGGAGGCGAGGCCCGAGGAGGCGGAGGCGTACCTGGGCACGGTGCCGCTGCACCGCTTCGGCGACCCCGAATCCGACATCGGCGCGGCCGTGGCGTTCCTGTGCGGCGACGAGGCCCGCTACATCACCGGGCACTCGCTGCCGGTGGACGGCGGCCAGGTGCTCATGCGCTGAGGAACGGGCGGGCGGCGCCGGGCCTCGCGGCCGGTCAGGGCGCCTGCGCGCCGGGCTAGCGGGTCTGCGCCCGCACCAGGATCTCCAGCTGTTCGTGCACCCGGTCGAGCGGGGCGGTGTCGCGGGCGGCGAGGCAGAGCATCACGGCGCCCTCGATGGCGGCGATCAGCGTCGCGGACAGGGCCACCGCCGCCGCGGCGTCGGCGCCGTGCTCCTCCAGCCGGTCGGCCAGGAGCCGCTGCCACCGGGCGAATACGCGGTCGGCCTGGTCGCGGGCCGCCGCGGACTCCTGGCCCCCGTACGCGGCGGCGGCGATGGGGCAGCCGGCGGCGAAGTCCGAATCGGCGAGCAGCCGCTTCCAGACCTCGACGAACGCGGCCAGGGCGGCGGACGGGTCGGCGTCGGCGATGAGGCCGCCGATCAGTGTGCCCATCGCGTCGCCGGCCTCGGCCACGGACGTGGTGATCAGCTCGTTCTTGCCGTCGGGGAAGTGCAGGTAGATCGACCGCCGCGAGACGCCGCTGTGCTCGAGCAGGTCGGCGACCGACGTCCCCGCCACTCCGCGGCTGCGCAGCAGTTCGATCGCGCTGCGGATCAAGCGCGGGCGGGCCGACTCGGTCATGGGCCCCAGCACCCCCGGCCGAGGCTCCGCCCGCCCCAGCGCCCCCGGCCGCGGTTCTGCTGGCCGCGGGCCCGGAACCGCAGCGGGTGTCGCGTGGAGGCCATGGACATGCCGGTCACTCTACAATCGTCCGCCTTCC
>CAZDSL010000168.1:5053-6601 GCA_964507655.1 uncultured Mycobacteriaceae bacterium
CGGCGCCTCGCCCATCCACCCCAGCAGCACGGACCCCTGGGCGGCGCGCCGCCACGGCAGGAGCACGGCGACGACGATCGCGCACAGCACCGCCAGGCTCACGGTGGCGTAGGAGGCGATCTGGAACCCGTCGAGCGCGGCCGCCTTCATCGTGAGGATCAGCTGCTCCTTGCTGCCGGAGAACAGCGACGGCACCTCGTGTTTCCGGATCTCGAGCACGGTGAGCACCGACTGCCGCGCGTACTCCTTCTGCTGGGGGTCCATCATGGTGCCGGGGATCGCGTCCACCGCCGGGGCCACCGTGCGCGTGTACGTCGAGGCGACGATCGATCCGAGCACCGCCACGCCCAGCGCGCCGCCGATCTCGCGCGTGGTGTCGTTGACGGCCGATCCGGCGCCGGCCTCGTCGACGGACACCGCCCCCATCACCGATTCGGTGGCGGGCCCCTGCACCACGGCCAGGCCCAGTCCCATGAGGATCATCGCGATCAGCACGATGCCGGCGTAGGGCGAATCCACCGTGACCTGCCCGGCGAGCCCCATGCCCGCCGCGAGCAGGACGAATCCGCCGATGAGCACCGCGGTGGTGCCGATGCGCAGGGCCAGCATCGTCGCCACGGGCGCCGCGACGAGCACCGCGGCCGCGAACGGCAGCGAGCGGATGCCGAACTCGAGCGGCGAGTACTCCCGGATGCCCTGGAAGTACTGGGTGATCAGGAATAGGAAGCCGAACATCGAGAAGTAGGCGACGGTGATCGACAGCGCGGGCAGCGCGAACCGGCGGTTGCGGAACAGCGCCACATCGAAGACGGGGTTGTCGGCCCGGACCTCGCGCCGCACGAACGCGGCGAGCAGCACCGCGGCACCGGCGAAGGCGCACAGTGTGATCGGCGAGAGCCACCCGTTGCGCGGGCCCTCGATGATCGACCACACCAGGGTGGTGATGCCCGCGAGCGAGAGCACCAGCCCGGGCACATCGAGCCGCCCGTGCGACTTGGTGCGCGATTCGGGCAGCACCAGCGCCGCCGCGACGAGCACGGCGAGCGCGAACGGCACGTTCATCCAGAACACCGAGTGCCACGTGAAGTGCTCGAGCAGCCACCCGCCGGCGGTGGGGCCGATGGCGACGGCGAACCCGGCCATGGCGGTCCACACGGCGATCGCGGCGCCGCGCGCCTTCGGCGAGGTGAAGGTGGCGGTGAGCACGGCCAGCGTCGCGGGGAACACGGCGGCGGCGAACACGCCCATCACGGCGCGCGCGGCCACCACGGTGCCGACGCCGGTGGACAGCGCACCGCCGACCGACACCACGGCCACACCGGCCAGGCCGATCATCATCATCCGGCGGCGGCCGTACCTGTCGCCGAGGTGCCCGCAGGCCAGCAGGAACCCGGCGAACGTGAGCGTGTAGGCGTCGACGATCCACTGCAGGCCGGCGAAGTCGGCGCCGAGGCTCACCCCCATCGACGGCAGCGCGACGTTGACGACGGTGTTGTCGAGCAGCACCAGCAGCTCGGCGAGGCACACGACGACGAGGATCGCCGCGCG
>CAZDSL010000169.1:0-6533 GCA_964507655.1 uncultured Mycobacteriaceae bacterium
GGGCGCGCCGGTGGCGCCCGAGGTGTAGAGCACGTAGGCGGGGGCCTCGGGCGGGCGCGGGCCGCGCTGCGGGCCGGGGCCGCCGTCGCGGAGCAGCGCGGCGACGTCCGGGTCGTCCACGAGCACGGCCGGCGGCAACGGGGCGTCGGTGCCCGCGAGGCGGCGGGCGACCGCGGCGTCGGCGATCACGCACGACGGCCGCGCGTGCTCGAGCAGGTAGGCGATGCGCCCGTCGGGGTAGTCGGGGTCGACGGGAACGTACGCGGCGCCGCATTTGTGCGCGGCGAGCAGGCCGACCATCAGCTCGAACGAGCGCGGCAGCGCCACGGCCACCCTGTCGCCGGGGCCGGTGGAGTGCTCGCGGCGCAGCACGCCGGCCAGCGCCTCGGCGCGCCGGTCGAGCTCGGCGTAGGTGAGCGACGCGCCGCGGAAGCGCAGCGCCTCGGCGCCGGGCATGCGGCGGGCGACGGCCTCGAAGCGGTCGATGAGGGTGTCGTCGGGCGCCACCTCGTGCGCGGTGGCGTTCGCCTCGCGCAGCGCGGCGCGCTCGCGCGCCGAGGCGGCGTCGAGCCCCGCGACGGTGCGGGTGCCGCCCGCGGCGATCGCGGCGCACAGCTCGGCGAGCCGCTCGTGGTGCGCGGCCGCCTCGGCGGGCGTGTACAGCGCCGGGTTGGCGGCCAGGTCGAAGCCCAGCGCTCCGCCGGGCGCCGCGGTGTGCACGGTGAGCTCGATGTCGTCGACCGGCCCGGCGGCCAGGTAGTGCACGGTGGCGCGGCGGTCGCCGAAGCGCAGCGGGTAGCCGAACGGCTTGATGTTCACCTGCGGGCCCGTCATGCGGCGGGCGCCGCCCACCAGGCCCAGGTCGCCGCGCAGGTCCTCCTGGCGGTAGCGCTGGTGCGGGCGCGCGGCGGCGAGGGCGTCGTGCACCGCGCCGGCCAGCGCGCCCGGGTGCGCCGACGGGTCCACCTCCAGCGGCAGCGGGAGGACGTTGACGGTGGTGATGGCGGCCTTGGCGGCGGCGGGCCCGGTGCGCGCCAGCACCGGCAGGCCCAGCACGACGTCGCGGCGGCCGGTGAGCTTGTGCACGTAGGCGGCGGCGCCGGCGAGCACCAGCTCGGGCCACGCCACCCCGTGCTCGCGGGCCACGGCGTCGAGGCCGCGCGCGATGTCGGCGGGCAGCAGCCCGTCGTGCCGCGTCACGGTGCGCGAGGCGGGCAGCGGACGCGCGGTGAGCCCGGCGACGTCGTCGTGCCCGGCCATCGCGGTGCGCCAGAACGTGCGGTCGTCGGCGAAGGCGGGCGAGTCGCGGTAGGCGCGTTCCTCCTCGAGCACCCGCTCCGGCGCGGCGAAGGGGGCGGCGGGCGGATCCTCGCCCCGCTCGGCGGCGGTGTGCAGCCGCGCGATGCGCCGGATCAGGGCCGAGAAGCCGAAGCCGTCGAGCACCAGGTGGTGGGCGCGCAGGTAGAGCAGCACGTCGCCGCCGCAGCGCGGGCCGAGCGTGAGGATGCGGGCGGCGAACGGGCCGTCCTCGGTGAGCCGCGGCTCGGCGGCGGTGACCGCGCGCATCAGGCGCAGCGCCGCGGCGAGCGGGTCGGCCTCGGCGGAGAGGTCGTGGGCGGGCACCGGGCCGGCGGGCGCCGCGCCGGGCACCTGCACCGGCTCTCCGCCGGGGCCGTCGGGGTCGATCCGCGCGGTGAGGGTGCCCGTTTCGGCGGCGGCGCGGCGCACCGCGGCGCGCAGGCGCTCGATGCCGGCGCCGTCGAGGGGGCCGGCGATGCGCACGTACTCGGCGCAGTGGAAGGCGGGGCTGGCGGGGTCGCGCTGCTGGGCGTACCAGATGCCGGACTGGGCCCGGGTCAGCGGCAGCGCGCCGGCGGCGGCCCGCCCGCTCATGCCCCGTCCCCGCCGCGGGTGACCAGCCGCAGCCAGTCGTCCAGGGTGGGCTCCTCGACGAGCTCGACGAAACCCACCTCGATGCCGCGCTCGTTCCAGCGGGTCACCAGCGTCATCATCCGCATCGAATCGATGCCCAGGTCCAGCAGGTCCTCGTCGGACGCGAGGGTGAGCACTTCGGGGTCCTCGAGGATCGTGGCGATGTCGCGGCGCAGGTCGTCGAGGGTCTGCGGGTGGGTCACGGGGTGTCGCCGCCTTCCATGGTTCGCGGTTGCGGGGTGCGCGGGTGCGGGGGTGCCGGCGGGGCCGGCGGGGAGTCCGGCCGCGCCGCGGGGGGCGGGCGCGGCCGGACGGGCCGTCACTGGGCGGCCATGTCCTGCTGGATGTCGTCGAGCATCGCGGACGCGGCCAGCGGCCCGCCCAGGCTCATCCACATCGAGCCGTCGACGGTGCTCACGTGGCCCGCCTGGGCGGCGCCGAGCGCGGCGAACGAGGGGCTGGCCATGGCCGAGTCGAGCGCGCTCGCGTCGGAGCCGTCGCCCGAGAGCGTGCCCACGAAGATCCAGTCGGCGTCGATCTGGTCGAGGTTCTCCATGCTCAGCGGCATGCTGTGCACGGCCTGCTCCATCTGGCCGGCGGGGCGGCGGAAGCCCACGTCGGCGAGCACCGTGCTGGCGAAGGTGCCCTGGTTGATCGTGCTCGGGCCCTTGGGGTTCCAGCGCACCACGCTCACCTCGGAGTTCGCGGCGGCGCCCAGCGCCTGCTGCACCGAGTCGACCTGCGCGTCGTAGTCGGCCATCACCTTCTGCTGCTCGTCGGTGCGGCCCAGCGCCTCGGCGACGGCGCCGAAGGCGTCCTTCCAGTCGGCGCCCACGTTGAAGGTGACCACGGTGGGGGCGATCTGCCGCAGTCGCGCCAGCACCTGCTCGTCGCGCACCTGCCCGGCGAGGATGAGGTCGGGCTGCGCCTTGATGACCTTGTCGAGCTCCGGGCCGGTCACGGTGCCCACCATCGGGATGTCCGCGGCCTTGTCGGCGAGGTAGCGCGGCGCGCCGTCCTGCCCGCGGCCGGCGGTGGCTCCCACCGGGGTGACGCCCAGGGCCAGCGCCGAGTCCAGGTCGAGCTCGCTCAGCGTCACCACGCGCTGCGGATCGCCGGGCACCTCGACGGCGGTGCCGGTGGCGTCGGTGACGGTGTGCGCGGCGGCGGCCGGGGCCCCGTCGGAGCCCGACGACTCCCCGGAATCGGACGAGGAGCCGCACGCGGCCAGCGTGAGCACGAGCGCGAGCAGCAGGGCGGGCAGGGCCGCGACGCGGGCGACGCGCCGTGGACCCCGGCCGGGATCGGTGTGGCGGGACATGGATTCTCCGTGTTCTCGTGGGTGTCGTGCCGCGGTTCGGACACGGACCGGTCGCCGGGATCGCTGCGGGGAGCCGGCCGGGATGCGCGGCGCGGACGGCGCCGGCAGCTCGGGGCGGTGCTGACCCGAACCAACGATTAACTTAGGCTAGCCTCATGGTCGCTGAGCATGTTGCCACGGACCGCCCGCGGAGCGCGAGTGCGCCCCCGGCGGTCGTCGCCGGCGGCGGCCGCGTGCACCGGGGCCTGGTGGCCGCGCTCCTCGCCGCCGTGGTGGCGGCCGCGGTGGCGTCGCTCCTGTTCGGCTCCGGCTCGTCCGGGCCAGGCCGTGCACTCGAATACCTGCTGGGCATCGGCGACGCGCGCGCCGATCCTCACCTGCACGTGGTGGTGACGTCGCTGCGCCTTCCGCGCACGTTCGCGGCCCTGCTCATCGGGGTGGCGCTGGGCGTGGCCGGGGCGCTGCTCCAGTCGGTCACCCGCAATCCGCTCGCCGAGACGGGGCTGCTCGGCGTCAACGCCGGCGGCGCCCTGGGGGTGGTCACCGGCATCATGCTGGGCGTGGCCGGCACCTCGGCCGAGCGGTTCGGCTGGGCCTTCGCCGGCGCGCTCGTGGTGAGCGCGGTGGTGCTGCTCATCGCCGCGCGCGGCCCCGGCGGCGCGTCGCCGCTGCGGTTGGTGCTGGCGGGCGCGGCCATCGGCGCCACCGTCCGCGGCATCACCGCCTATCTGCTGCTGGGGCGGCAGGCCAGCTACGACGAGTACCGGTGGTGGATCCTCGGCTCGCTCTCGGGCGTCACCGGCGGCGCGGTCCTGGCGGTGCTGCCGTTCACCGTGGCCGGGGTGCTCATCGCGCTGGTGGCGGCGCGGCCGCTGTCGGCGCTCGCGCTGGGCGACGACGCCGCCCGCTCGCTGGGGCACCGGCCCCGGCTGATCCGCTCGGTGGTGATCGTGGCCGTCACCCTGCTCACCGCGGCGTCGGTGGCGGTGGCCGGCCCGGTGGCCTTCGTCGGCCTGCTCGCCCCCTACCTGGCGCGCGCGGTGGTGGGCACGGCGATGGTGCCGCAGCTGGTGATCTCGGGCTTCGCGGGCGCGCTGGCCGTGCTCGTCGCCGACATCCTCGCCCGCGTCGTCATCGCCCCCTACGAGGCGCCGGTGGCGGTGCTGCTGGCGCTGGTGGGCGCCCCGGTGCTCATCATCCTCGCCCGCTCGAAGCGCCTGCTCACCCTGGGCGCCGCGCGGCAGGGGGGCCTGTGATGGTGCGCCTGGACACCGCCGCCGCCCGCGCCGCCGCCCCCGGCGACGCCGCGGGCACGCGCATCCGGCCCGACGACGGCTGGGTGCTGCGCGCGGGCCGGCACTCGGTGGTGCTGCCACGCCGCGGCAGCGCCGTGGCCGTGGGCGCGGCGCTGCTGGCGCTGGTGCTCGGCTTCGTCTCGCTGCTCAGCGACTCGGCGGGGTTCGGCCCCGGCCCGCTGCTGCGGGGCCTGCTCGGCACCGGCGACGGCGGCGTGCAGCTGCTGGTGCGCGAGATCCTGCTGCCGCGCGTGCTCTGCGCGCTGCTCGCGGGCCTGGGCCTGGGCGCCGCCGGCTGCCTCACCCAGACGCTCGCGCGCAACCGCCTGGCCACGCCCGACCTGCTGGGCGTGAGCGAGGGCGCGGCCACCGGCATGCTCGCCGTCGCGGGCGCCAGCGTCACCGGCCTCGTCGGCGCCTGGTGGGCGGGCCCCGTCGGCGCGGTGGCGGCGGGGCTGATCATCGTGCTGCTCGCGGGCGGCATGGGCGCGGGCGGCTACCGGGTGCTGGTGGTGGGCGTGGCGCTGACCACCATGCTCTCGTCGATCGTCGAGCTGGTGCTGGCCACGCAGAACATCAACTCGGCGGGCGGCGCGTTCCTGTGGACGATGGGCAGCCTCAACGGGCGCGGCTACGAGTCGGCGCTGCCGGTGGCGATCGGGCTGGCCGTGCTGCTGCCGGCCGCTCTCGTCGCGGGGCGCCGGCTGCGGGTGCTGCGCTTCGACGACGCCACCGCCGCCACGCTGGGCGAGCGTCCCGACCGCACCCGGCTCGCGGTGCTGGCGGTGGCCGTGTGCCTGGCGGGCCTCGCCGTGGGCATCGGCGGGCCCATCGGCTTCGTGGCGCTGGCCGCGCCGGTGATCGCCTCGCGGCTGGCCGGCCCGGCCGGGGTGCCGGTGGTGGCCTCCGCGCTGATCGGCGGCGCGCTGGTGGTGGCCGCTGACCTGCTCGCGCGGGTGGCGGCGCCGGTGGAGATCCCCGCGGGCGTGGTGACGAGCGTGCTGGGCGGGCCGTTCCTGTTGTGGGTGCTGTTGTCGAAGGGAGGTCGCAGGGCATGAGCGTGGACACGGCGGCGCGGGGCGCCGCGGAGAGGCCGGCCGGAGGAAGCGACCTGACGGTGTCGGGCGTGCACGCGGCCTACGGGGGCACCGAGGTGGTGCGCGACGTGTCGTTCACGGCGCGCGCGGGCAGCGTGGTGGCCGTCGTCGGACCCAACGGCTGCGGCAAGTCGACGCTGCTGCGCACCATCGCCCGCCTGCACCGGCCCGCCGCCGGGTCGGTGCACGTGGGCGGCGAGGACCTGTGGGGCATGCGCCCGCGCCGCGCCGCGCACCGCGTGGCCCTGCTGCCGCAGTCGCCGCAGGCCCCCGAGGGCATCACCGTGGCGGGCCTGGTGGCCTACGGCAGGCACCCGCACCAGGGCCTGTTCCGGCAGTGGTCGCCGCAGGACGAGGCCGCGGTGGCAGCGGCCCTCGAGGCCACCGGCACGGTGGGGCTGGCGGGGCGCCGCATCGACGAGCTCTCGGGCGGCCAGCGGCAGCGCTGCTGGTTCGCGATGGTGCTGGCGCAGGAGTCGCCGGTGCTGCTGCTCGACGAGCCCACCAGCGCCCTCGACCTGGGCCACGCGGCCGGTGTGCTGGGGCTGGCGCGCAGCGTGGCCCGCTCCGGCCGCACCGTGGTGACGGTGCTGCACGACATCGGCGCGGCGGCCCGGTACGCCGACACGGTGCTGGCGATGCGCGACGGCGCGGTGGTGGCGTGCGGCCCGCCGTCGGAGGTGGTGGACGCGGCCCTGGTGCGCGAGCTGTTCGACATCGAGGCCGACATCCTCACCGCCCCCAGTGACGGCGCGCCCGTCATCGTCACCAAGGAGACGGCGGGGTGACGGCGGCGTCCCACGGCCCGGCGCCCGCGCACACCCGCCCGCCCCGCGTGCCGCGCCCGGCCCCGGCGCCGCGAACGGCGAGTCCCCGCATGGCCCGGCT
>CAZDSL010000170.1:0-6464 GCA_964507655.1 uncultured Mycobacteriaceae bacterium
CGGGCCGGCCGGGTCCCTCGCCGTGCCAGAACGGCAGGCGCCCGGCCGCGCCGCCGGCCGGGGTGACGAGCACGCGGTCGCGGGTGATCTCGGCGATGCGCCAGCTGCTGGTGCCCAGCGCGAAGACGTCGCCCACGCGCGATTCGTACACCATCTCCTCGTCGAGCTCGCCCACGCGCGCGGCGTTCTCGCCCAGCGTGTAGACCGTGAAGGCGCCGCGGTCGGGGATCGTGCCGCCGGAGGTGACGGCCAGCCGCGCGGCGCCCGGGCGGGCGGCGAGGGTGCCGGCGGCTCGGTCCCACACCACGCGGGGGCGCAGCTCCGCGAACTCGTCCGCCGGGTACCGGCCGGCGAGCATGTCGAGCGTGGCGTCGTAGAGCGCCCGGGGCAGCCCGGCGAACGGGGCGCTGCGCTGGACGGCCGCGTACCACCGCTCCACGTCGAGGGTGCCGGCGGCGGCCGCGGCGGCGACCGTCTGCTGCGCGAGCACGTCGAGCGGGTTGGCCACCACCGTCAGTTCCTCGATGGCGCCGGCGAGCATGCGGTCGGCGGTGACGGCGCAGTGCAGCAGGTCGAGGCGGTGCTTGGGGACGAGCACGCCGGCCGACACGTCGCCCACCCGGTGCCCGGCGCGCCCGATGCGCTGCAGGCCGCTCGCCACCGACGGCGGCGCCTCGACCTGGATCACCAGGTCGACCGCGCCCATGTCGATGCCGAGTTCGAGGCTCGAGGTGGCGACGACGCACCGCAGGGCGCCGCTCTTGAGGTCGGCCTCGATGCGCGCGCGCCGCTCCTTGCTCACCGAGCCGTGGTGGGCGCGGGCGAAATCGGGCGCCTCCGCGTCGCCGTCCACGGCGCCCACCGCGTGCGCGGCGTCGGAGGTGGCGCCCAGCAGCGCGGGTGGGGGGCCGTCGCGGTCGACGGGCACGCCGCGGCTCTCGGCGTCGAACTCGCGCAGGCGCGCGGTGAGCCGCTCGGTGAGCCGGCGCGAGTTGGTGAACACGATCGTGGTGCGGTGCGCGCGGACCAGCCCGGCGATGAGCTCGTCGATGTGCGGCCAGATCGACGAGCCCGCGGCGTCGGCCCGGTCGCCCCCGCCGGGCCCTCGGGCGGCGGAGAGGTCGGTCATGTCGTCCACCGGCACCCGCACGGCGAGATCCCAGCGCTTGGCGGCGGGCGGCGCGACGACGGTGACGGGGCGGTCGCCGCCGAGGAAGCGGGCGACCTCCTCGTGCGGCCGGGCCGTGGCCGACAGCCCGATGCGCTGCACCGGGCGCCCGCACTCGTCCTCGAGGCGCTCGAGCGAGAGCGCCAGGTGCGCGCCCCGCTTGGTGCCCGCGATGGAGTGCACCTCGTCGACGATCACGGTCTCGACGCCGGTGAGCGTGCGGCGGGCCGACGAGGTGAGCATGAGGTAGAGCGACTCGGGCGTGGTGATGAGGATGTCGGGCGGGGTGCGCACCAGGCGGCGGCGCTCGGTGGGCGCCGTGTCGCCCGAGCGCACGCCCACGCTCACCTGCGGGGCCGGGGCGCCGGTGCGGGCCGCCTCGGCCGTGATGCCCGCGAGCGGCGCCTGCAGGTTGCGCTCGACGTCCACCGCCAGCGCCTTCAGCGGCGAGACGTACAGGACGCGCGTGCGGGGGAGCCGGTCGGCGTGCGCGGGCCGGGACGCGATGCCGTCGAGCGCCCAGAGGAAGGCGGCGAGCGTCTTGCCCGAGCCGGTGGGGGCGATCGTCAGGCAGTTCTCGCCGGCGGCGACGGCGGCCCAGGTGCCCTCCTGCGCGGGGGTGGGGGCGCCGAACGCCCCCGTGAACCACGCGCGGGTGGGGGAGGAGAACCTCCGGAGGATGGACGTCACGGGTCGATCGTGCCGCATCCGCGGCGGCGGCGCGTCAGGCCGGCAGGAGCAGCTTGGCGCGCAGGGCCTCGCGGAGCGCATCGTCGACGCCGAGCGCCTCGCGCAGGTAGGCGTCGATCGAGCCGTGCACGCGCCGGGCCTCGTCCAGCGCGGCCTGCAGGTACTCGTCGCGCACGCCGAGCAGGGCGCGCAGCCGGGCCGGGTCGCCGCCGGCGTCCGCGAACTTCTCGAACACGTGCGTCAGCGTGGGCAGGTAGAGCTCGTTGGTGCGCAGGTAGTCGGTGCGCACGGTGGCCTCGTCGGCGCCGACGGAGAACAGGACGATGGCCGCCGCCCAGCCGGTGCGGTCCTTGCCCGAGGTGCAGTGCACCAGCGCCGGCCGCGGATCGTCGGCGACGTCGTGCAGCAGGGTGCGGAACGCGGCGACCGCGCTGGGCAGCGTGATCATCTCGCGGTAGTTGGTCTCCATCATCTCCGCCGCCATGCCCCCGCGCAGGGCCGTGTCGACGGCCCCCGGCGACGAGAGGAAGTCCATCATCTTGGTGGGCACGGCCGAGAGGTTCTTGTCGGCGAAGACGTCCAGCGGCACGGCGCTGGCGCTGTCGGGCAGCACATCGGGCGCGGCGGAGCGCTCGGCGCCGGTGCGCAGGTCGAAGACGGGGCCCACGCCGAGCATGGCGAGCGCGCTGAGATCGTGCGGCGACGGGGCGCTGAGGTCGGCCGAGCGGTAGAGGACGCCGGGGCGCACGGGGCGCCCCCCGGCGCCGGGGAGGCCGCCGAGGTCGCGCCAGTTGCGGATGCCGGTGGGCTGTTCGGTCACGCCCCGAATGTAGCGGAGCACCGCGCGCCGCGCCGTCACGCGTTCCGCGGGGCGGGCCCGGCCAACACGGTCCGCGCGGGCCCGTCGCCGGTATAGCGTGAAGACATTGAACGCGGTGGAGAGGGGGCGGCGATGCCTCTGATCGACGTGGCCCGGTCCGACCTGGCCAGGATGCCGGTGGACGCGGTGGTGGCGCCCGCGGGTCCCGACCTGGGGCCCGGCGCCGGTCCGTCCGGCGCCGTGCGGCGGCGCGCCGGGCCGGGGGTGCTCGAGGCCTGCCGCCGGCTGCGCGAGACGACGCTCCCGCACGGCCTCGAGGTGGGGCACGCGGTGGCCACCCCCGCCGGCGCGCTCGCGGCGCGGTGGGTGATCCACGCGGTGGGGCCGCGCTACTCGCGCGCGGAGGACCGCTCGGCGCTGCTGCGCGCCACCTATCGCCGCTGCCTGCTGGTGGCCGACTCCGTGGGCGCGCGGACGGTGGCGTTCCCGCTGCTCGCCGCGGGGGCGGGGGCGTGGCCCACGGGCGACGCCATCGACCAGGCCGTGCGGGCGCTGGGCGAGGCGTCGTGCGGGGTGGAGGTGGCCACGCTCGTCACCGACGACCCCTCCACCGCGCGGCTCATGCTCGCGGCGCTCGCGTGACCGGCCTCAGGAGCCGGTGAGCACGGTGCCGCGGGCCGGGTCGTCCCACGTCTCGGGGCCGAAGACCTCGCAGCGGATCCGCTCGGCCGGCACCTCGCGGGCGAGCAGCGAGCGGCGGATGGCGCGCATGAACGGCATCGGGCCGCACATGTACACCGTCGTGTCGCGGGCGATGTCCACCTGCGAGACGTCGGCGCGCCCGCTGTGCACCGCGGGCGCCTCGCCGCGGCTGCCCAGGTCCTCGTACCAGCGGTGCAGCCGCGCCGACGGGATGCGGCCCACCAGCTCGGCCAGCTCGGCGCGGTGCGCGTGGTGCGAGGGCGACCTGTCGGCGTGCAGCACCGAGACCGGCCGGGTGGTGCCCGTGTCGGCCAGGTGGTGCAGCATGCCGATCATCGGGGTGCAGCCGATGCCCGCGGAGATGAGCATGACGGGCGAGTCGCCCTCGTCCAGCACGAGGTCGCCGAAGGGCACGGAGACGCGCACGGCGTCGCCCTCGAAGACGTTGCGGTACAGGTGGTTCGACACCTCGCCCTCGGGCACGCCGGTGCCATCGGGGCCGGTGATGGCCGGGATGGCCTTGACGCTGATCTCCCAGTAGGGGGCGGTGGTGGGGCCGACCAGGCTGTACTGCCGGATCTGGCGGGCGCCGTCGGGCAGCTCCACCTGCACCGACACGTACTGGCCGGGGCGGTGCGCGGGCAGCGGGGTGCCGTCGGCGGAGGTCAGCCGGAAGGTGACCGTCTCGGCGGACTGCTGGACGCGGCGCGCGACCGTGAGCGCGCGCCACACGTCGCCGGGCGCGACGCCGGCCTCGGCGTAGAGGCGGTCCTCCTCCGTCACCAGCAGCTCGCCCATGGCCCAGTACAGCTCGTCCCACGCCGCGGCGATCTCGTCGGTGAGGACGTCGCCGAGGACCTCGGCGAGCGCCTCGAACAGGTGCGTGTGGACGATCGCGTACTGGTCGGCCGTGATGCCGAGCGAGGTGTGCTTGTGCGCGATCCGCGAGATGATGGCCTGCGCCTTGGCGGGCTCGTCGGCGGCCTGGATCTCCGCGAAGGCGATGATGGCGCCCGCGAGGGCCTTCTGCTGCTCGCCCTGCTTCTGGTTGCCCCGATTGAACAGGTGCCGCTCGAGCTCCGGGTGCGCGGCGAACATCCGGCGGTAGAACAGCGGTGTCACCTCGGCGATGGCGGCGCTGACGGCCGGCAGGGTGGCGCGGACGACCTCAAGGTTCTTCGGTGAAATGCCCATGGCCCGACGGTATTTCGCGAATGAGGGTCCGTCCATGGTTTGTGACGGGGAATACTACGAGATGTAGTAATTCAGTGCCCGGGGCGGCGATGCTCCTCGGCCAGGCGCAGCAGTGCGGAGCGGCCCACGGCGGCGGCGTCGTAGCCGCCCGTGCGGCGGCGCACGGCCCGGACCAGAGCGTCGATGTCGAAGTTGCGCGTGACCCCCGGCCCGTCGAGCAGCGCCAGCAACGCGATGAGGCGCGCGCGGCAGCCGGGCGCGCCGGGGGCGCCGAGGAGTGCGGGATCGAAGGCGTCGTCGGGCGAGGGGTC
Source organism: uncultured Mycobacteriaceae bacterium (assembly GCA_964507655.1). GTDB lineage: Bacteria > Actinomycetota > Actinomycetes > Mycobacteriales > Mycobacteriaceae > Tomitella. Next base: position 4,886 of record CAZDSL010000170.1, read on the forward strand.
GCCGAGGCCCGGCGCGCCGTCCACCTCGTAGAGCACGGGCAGCCACCGGTTGGCGGCGAGCGCCGCGCGCTGCGCGGCACGGTCGATGCGTGCATCCCCGCGGGCCGACGCCTCGAGCGCCAGCCACAGGAGTGCCGGGTCTTCGGAGGCGGGCAGGCCCGCGGCGCGCTCGGCCAGGAACTGCCCGGCCATCAGCTCGTAGAACCCGGTGGTGTGCGGCGCGCCGTAGTCGTAGCCGGTGCCCTCGTCGATCTCGTGGTCCATCAGGTGTGCTCCTTCGCCGGCCGGGTTGCCGCCGGGCGCCGCCCGGGGCCCGCACACCGCGTGCGGAACGGCCCCTGCAGGCAGTGTGCACCCGTGCACCGACACCGGGGGCGGTCCCGGCGGGCCTTATGGTGGTCGGGTGCGTCTCGTCATCGCGCGGTGCCAGGTCGACTACAGCGGCCGGCTCACCGCACACCTGCCCATGGCCCGCCGGCTGCTCATGCTCAAGGCGGACGGCTCGATCAGCGTCCACGCGGACGACCGCGCGTACAAGCCGCTGAACTGGATGACGCCGCCCTGCTGGCTCACCGAGCACGAGGGCGAGTGGACGGTGGTCAACAAGACGGGCGACACGCTGCGCATCCTCATCGAGGAGATCGAGCACGACTCCACCCACGAGCTCGGCGTCGACCCGGGCCTGGTCAAGGACGGCGTGGAGGCGCACCTGCAGGAGCTGCTGGCCGAGCACGTGCAGACGCTGGGCACGGGGTACTCGCTGGTGCGGCGCGAATTCCCCACCGCGATCGGCCCCGTGGACCTGATGTGCCGGGACGCCGACGGCGGATCGGTCGCGGTGGAGATCAAGCGGCGCGGCGAGATCGACGGCGTCGAGCAGCTCACCCGCTACCTCGATCTGCTCAACCGCGATCCCCAGCTCGCGCCGGTGCAGGGGGTGTTCGCCGCGCAGCAGATCAAGCCGCAGGCGCGCACGCTCGCGGAGGACCGCGGAATCCGCTGCGTCGTGCTGGATTACGACGCGCTGCGGGGCGTGGAGAGCGACGAGTTCCGGCTGTTCTGATCCGGCCGATATAGACTCGGCTGCCGTGGTGCGCAAGGGCAAGAGGGGCGGCGGCAGGCGCGGGGGCGGCAATGGCGACGGCGCGGCGCGGAGGACGCCGGCGTCGCTCGTGGGCGCCTCGCCCGTCTCCGTCGAGCCCGGCCCGCACGGCGAAGACCACCTGGTGCGCCCGGTTCCGGCGGCTCGCGCGCTCAAGCGCTACCGGTGCCCGGGCTGCGATCACGAGATCATGCCCGGCGTCGCGCACATCGTGGCCTGGCCGGCGCCGGGATACGGCGACGCGGAGGACCGGCGGCACTGGCACACGGGATGCTGGCGTTCGCGCCGCACGCGCACCGTCACGCGCCGCTGGTCCTGACACCCGGCTTTCGACCTCCAGCGCCCGGCACCTGATCTCCCGCGCCCGGCTCCCGCCCCCTAGCGCCGTGCGGCCGCCGCGCGCGCGGCCCCGCCGCCCTGAGCGGGCGCGTCCGGCCCGCCCCTGCGCGCGTCCCGGCCGTCGGCTTTCGCGGGGCC
>CAZDSL010000171.1:0-6396 GCA_964507655.1 uncultured Mycobacteriaceae bacterium
CGCGCCGGTGGCGGAACCCACCGCCAGCAGCACCGCCATGGTGGTGGCCGACGGCATCGCGCCGCCGCCCGCGCAGTGCGCCGCCAGCGCGAGCGCCGTCGTCAGCGACGCGACCACGGTGCCGCGCAGCAGCGGCACCGCGGGCGAGGCCGGGCCGCGGGCGCGGACCGGCGGCGGGGCGGTCGGGCGGATCATGGCAGCGGGCGTGTGCCCCCGTGCCGGAGCGGCGCCCGCGCGCCGATGCCCGGGCCCGTCATCGGACGCCCAGGCGGGCGAGGATGTCGGCGTCGATGGCGTCGAGCTCGTGGGCGATGGCGGCGTGCGCCTCGCGGCGGCGCTCGGCGGGCATCGACTCGGCGGCGTCGACGGCGGTGCCCAGGTCCTTCAGCCGGCCGCGCATGGTCTCGGCGAAGGCGGCCGTCTCGGCGTCGCGCGGCGAACGTTCCGTGAGCGAGTCGAGCGTGCGCTCGGCGCCGGCCACCCGCGCGCCCAGCCGGGCGCCGGAGCCGCTGAACCGGCCCAGCTCCTCGACGGGGACGCCGAGCGCGTCGGCCTTGCGCTGGTCGAGCAGGCCGCGCAGCGCGGTGGCGCCCCGGTACGCCAGCGGCACCGCCACCGGCGCCACCACCCGGGCCACGCCCAGGTAGCGGCCCACCGTCTTGGCGTTGAACTTGCCGGCCTCGGCGGCGGCGCGGTTGGTCTCGGCGATCTTGAGCTGGTTCTTCTGCTCGGCGACCGCGGCCTTGCGCTCCTTCTTGGCCTCCTTGCGCTCCGCCTTGGTCCGCTTGTGCTCCAGCTTGAGGGCCTTCTTGTCGCGCTTGCGGGAGTTCTTGGCGGTGAGCTTCGCCTCGAGCCCGGCCTTGTGCTTGAGGGCTGCGGCCTCCGCCTTGCGGCGCGCGCGGCGGGAGGTGCGGTTCTTGGTGAACAGTCCCATGTGTGAGGCCTTCCGTGCTGGGTCCGGGGCGGGGCTGGGTGGCGGGCTGGTGTCGGGTGGTCGGCTGGTTCGGTGGTCCGCCGGCGCGCGTCGGCCGGGCGTGCGGGCGCGCCCGCGCGCGTGTGGCGCGGCCGACGACGCGCGGATCCGTGCCCACCCCACCATATGGCAGGGAATAGGGTCATGCGTTGTGACCTCCCCCGCCGAACCCGGGCCGAAACCGCCCCCGCCGACGCTGCGCGCGTCGGACCTGAGCCGGTGCCGGCACCGCATCCGCCGCCGGGCGGAGCTGCCGCCCGGCACGGAGCTGCCCCCGCAGCCGGCGGGCGTCGTGCAGCGCATGGAGGCGGCGGCCGAGCACCGTGAGGCGGTGCGCGCCGCGCTGCACGCGGAGTTCGTGCGCCGGCACCCGCAGGGCGTGTGGGAGGAGGGGCTGCGGGTGGACCTGCTCGACCCGGACGGCCCGCTGCCCGACCGCATCTGGGACGCCCGGCTGCCGCAGGAGGACGACACGCTGCGGGCGGGCGGCGTGGAGCTGCTGGTGCGCGACGACGCCCACGGCGGCTACATCCCCGTGCTCGTGGTCAACCACAAGGTCACCGACCCGGGCGAGGGCGCCGCGACGTCGCCGATGGGCGAGTGGGCCCCCGCGCGCGATCCGCACCGCAAGCTGCGCGGGCAGACCCGCGACCAGACCCGCCTGGCGCACGTCACCCGCATGCTCGAGCGGCACGGCCTGGCCACGCCCGCGCAGGTGGGCGGCGTGATCGGCTACGACGCCGACTGTGCGGTGGCCTACCGCCTGGGCGGCGAGGACGGCATCCTCGCGCGCTACGACGAGCGGTACGCCGACCGCTCCGCCGTCGCCCGGCTGGAGGCGCCCAGCGCCCCGGCCCGCATCTCCGAGTGCGCCACGTGCCCGTTCTGGAACGACCTGGAGGGCCCCGACGGCGCGGTGGTCGAGGGCTGCCGCACCGTGCTGCGGCGCCGGCACGACGTGTCGCTGGTGGCGAACGGGCACCGCCGCCTCATGCTCGCCGAGGCCGGCATCACCAGCATCGACCGGCTCGCCGCGTGGAGCGGGCCGCCGCCGGAGCAGTGGCACGGGGCCGGGTTCGACGACGTGGTGATCGCCGCGCGCGCCTGGCTGGTGGACGCCCCGCTGGTGCGCCGGGCCCGCGAGGTGACGGTGCCGCGCGCCGACGTCGAGGTGGACGTGGACATGGAGAGCTACCACGAGCACGGCGCGTACCTGTGGGGGACGCTGGTCACCGACGACGGCATCGACCTCGGCTACCGGCCGTTCGTCACCTGGCGGCCGGTGCCCACCGACGACGAGGCCCGCTCGTTCGCCGAGTTCTGGACGTGGCTGATGCGCCTGCGCGACGGCGTCGTCGCGGCCGGCCGCACCTTCGCCGCCTACTGCTACTCGCAGAACGCCGAGAACAAGTGGCTGCTGGGCTCGGCCACCCGGTTCCAGGGCCATCCGGGCGTCCCGCCGCTCGCCGAGGTGCGCGAGTTCATCGAGTCCGACCACTGGGTGGACCTGTTCGAGTACGTCACCGGCAACTTCGTCAGCCCGCGCGGGCGGGGGCTGAAGGTGCTGGCGCGCTTCGCCGGGTTCGACTGGCGCGACGACGACGCCGGCGGCGAGGCGTCGATGGGCTGGTACCGGCTGGCCGTGGGCCTCGACGGCGACCCGGCCGGCGACGAGGCCAACCGCACCCGCGTGCTCGAGTACAACGAGGACGACGTGCGCGCCACCAAGGTGCTGCGCGAGTGGATGAGCGACGCGGCGGTGCGCGAGGTGCCCTCCGTCGACGACCTGCCCGTGCCCGGCGAGGCGGAGCTGCGCGCCGTGGAGGCGGAGCTGCCCGGCCTGTGAGGGCGCGGCTTGCGAGGGTGCGGCCTGTGGGGCCCGGGCAGTCAGGGCCCGGCCCGGGCGGGTGAGCGCCGCCGCGCATCGGCGGCCGGTCAGCGCCGCCGGGCCATCCCCAGCACGTACTGCGCCTGCCCCAGGTGGGCGGTGCAGTCGCCGACGACGCTGATCAGGCGCACCGCGGCGGTGACGGGCGGGTCCCACGCGCGGTCGACGACGCGCTCGAGCTCGCCGTCGGTGAGCGTGCCCAGGTAGCGCAGCGTGGCCGCGTGCACCTCGCCGTGGTAGCGGTCGAGCAGCTGCGGGGCGGCGTGCACCTGCCCCACCTGCTCGGAGGTGTGGCCGTAGCCGATGTCGGACTGCGGCAACGGCAGCGCGAACCGCTCGCTCCAGCCCTCGGCCCACACCTGCCCGGCGCCGGAGAGGCCGGCCAGGTGGTCGTCCTGCACCCGGGCGAGGTGCCAGAGCAGCCACTCGATGCTGTTGGCGTCGGGGTCGGGGCGCCACGACGCGGCGCCCTCGGGGGCGTCGGGCGCGGCGAGCGTGCGGGCCAGGTCCGAGTACTGCTCGCGGATGCGGCCGAACGCGTCGACCAGCAGCGCCCGGGCTGATGCGGCCGCGTCGGCGCCGAAGCGCGTGGCGGGTTCCTCGCTGGACGGGCCGGGATCGGTCATGCCGGCGCTCCTTCCTCACGCGGGCGGGGCACGGACAGGCGCCCCGCCGCCGACGGTACGCGCGCGCCGCCGCCGGGAGGCCCGCTTTCGGTGCACCCGCGGCGCCCGGCTCAGCGCGTGATGCCGGTGTGCCCCAGGCTGTAGCGGCCGGGCTGCGGCCACACCGCCAGGCCGTGCGGCCCGTCGCCCACGGGGATCTTCTTCACCAGGTGCCCGTCGGAGGTGTCGAGCACGTAGACGGCGTTGTCGTAGCGCCCCGAGAGCCACAGCCGCGTGCCGTCGGCGTTGAGCCCGCCCATGTCGGGGCTGCCGCCGCCGGGGATGTGCCATTTCGTGAGGGGCTCGCCGGTGTAGGCGTCGAGCACGCTCACGCTGCCCTCGCCGCGGTTGGTGACGAACATGCGCTTCGCGTCGCGGGTGAGGTAGATGCCGTGCGCGCACTGCCCGGTGGGGATGAAGCGCTCGACCCGGGTGGCATCGCCGTCGACCACCCACACCCCGTCCGCGTCGCAGTCGGCCACGAAGTACTGCGAGGCGTCGGGGGCGAGCTTGATGTCCTGCGGGCCCATGTGCGTGTTGCGGGTGGGCATGTCGATCACGCGCTCGAGCCGGTGCGAGGGCACGTCCACCACCGCCACCCGGCCGGCGAACTCGCAGGTGAACACCGCGGTCCTGCCGTCGGCGGAGAAGTCGGCGTGGTCGATGCCGGCGCACTCGGGCGTCGGGGTGACGTCCTTCTTCTCCCAGGTGTGCGGGTCGTACCAGACGAGCTCCTTGCGGGCCTCGGCCACGGAGATCGCGTACCGGCCGTCGGGCGTGAAGTACATGTTGTACGGGTCGATCACGGGGAACGTCCCGCCCGGCATGCCCGTCACCGGATCGAACGGGGTGGCGTGGTTGCCGGTGTCGTCGATCGCGTAGAGCGTCGCCATGTCGTAGGACGGCACCACGTGCTGCAGCTCCCCACTGAGCTGGTACTTGCCCACCACCTCGAAGGTGTTCTGGTCGATCACCCACACGTCGCTGCTGTCGTTGTGCGGCACGTACACCAGCGGCCGGGCGCGCGCGGCGGTGTCGGAGAGCATGCCCGCGCCGGCCTCGGAGTAGACGTTGTGCGGGTCGACGACGGGCGGCATGCCGGGCAGCGCGGCGGGATCGGGCGGAGTGGCCGCGTCGGGGGAGGCCGGGGCCGGAACGGACGCCGGGGCCGGGCCGGACGCCGGGGCCGGGCCGGACGCCGGTGGGGGTGACGGCGCCGCCGGTGCGGCCCCGCTGCTCGAACACCCCGCCGCGAGCAGCACCGCCGCGGCCCCGATCGCGACGCGGAGCCCGCCGTCACGCATACCTGTCACCCTCCCCGCTCGTCGTGCCGACCGCGCCACGGTAACAACCGGGGCCGGTCGGCGCGGGGCTTTGCAGGGCGCCGCGCGGGGATCCACCGGGGTGCGGGGGCCCGCGCGGGGGCTCAGCGCGGGGCCATGCGCAGCGCGCCGTCCATGCGGATGGTCTCGCCGTTGAGGTAGTCGTGCTCGATGATCATCGCCGCCAGCTGGGCGTATTCGTCGGGCCGGGCCAGGCGCCGGGGGAACGGCACGCCCTCGGAGAGCCCGGCGCGGAAGTCCTCGCTGACCCCGGCCAGCATGGGGGTGTCGACGATGCCCGGCGCGATCGTGTTGACGCGGATGCCCTGCTGGGCGAGGTCGCGCGCGGCGGGCACCGTCATGCCGGCCACGCCGCCCTTGGAGGCCGAGTAGGCGATCTGCCCGATCTGGCCCTCGAACGCCGCCACCGACGCGGTGTTCACCACCACGCCGCGCTGGCCCGCCTCGTCCACGGGTTCCGTCTTCGCGATCGCGTCGGCGGCCAGGCGCATCACGTTGAACGTGCCGAGCAGGTTGACCGTGATGACCGTGCGGAACAGCTCGAGATCATGCGGGCCGTGCTTCGACAGGATGCGCCCCGCCCAGCCGACGCCCGCGCAGTTGACGACGATGCGCAGCGGCTCGCCGCCGCCGGCCGCCTGCGCCACGGCCGCCGTCACCTCGTCCTCGCTGGTGACGTCGGCGGGCACGAGCGTCACCCCGGGCGGCGTGCCGTCGGCGCGGTCGATCGACGCCTGCAGGTCGAGCCCGAACACTCGGGCGCCCTTGCCGGCCAGCAGCTTCGCGGTGGCGGCGCCGAGGCCCGAGGCGCCTCCGGTGACGATGGCGGACGTTCCTGCGATGTCCATGCTGCACTCCTGGGGTCGCCGGCGGGCGCGGCCACGGGGCCGCTCATCGGAACGATAGCCGCTGTGCACGCGAAACGGGAGGCTCCGCGACGGTCATCGTCGCGACGCCTCCCTGGTCGGTGGTGCGGCGGGCGCATCGCCGGAGCCGGGGTGTGCGCCCCGGGCCGGATGCGGCCTGCCGTCAGAGCGAGTCGCTCAGGTCATCGCCGATGTCCCAGAGCCTGTCCGCGAGGTCGGACGATCCGGCGGCCCTCAAGAAGTCGCCGAGCACCCAGAACGGCTCGGCGAGGGACGTGTTGACGAGGTCTGCAACGGAACCCATGGCATCTCCTCAATTGAAGGAATAGTCCGGAATCAGACTATCCCGCACCATGGGACGCGTCTACCCCCGGCATCCACCCCCGCGTCCGCCTCCCCGCCGCGACGAAACGCCGCCCCGCCGCTCGGGGAGCGGCGGGGCGGCGTCGATGAGCGTGGCGCCCGGCGGCCGCGCGGTGCGCAGCCCGTGACGCGGATCGGGCCGGGGCGATCAGGCCGGGACGATCAGGCCCTTCGTCTGGGTGCGGGCGCGATCGAAACGGCCGGCCGCGTCGGCCCAGTTGACGACGTTCCACCACGCCTTGACGTAGTCGCCCTTGACGTTCTTGTACTGCAGGTAGAAGGCGTGCTCCCACATGTC
>CAZDSL010000172.1:0-389 GCA_964507655.1 uncultured Mycobacteriaceae bacterium
GCGGCCAGCCCGGGGGCCCGCTCGGCCGCCGTGCGCGGCAGCCGCCCGGCCAGCACCGGGTCGATCTCCACCGCGACGACGGCGGAGGCGGCCTCGAGCAGCGCCAGCGTCAGCGAGCCCAGGCCGGGCCCCACCTCGAGCACCACATCGTCGGGCCGCACCCCCGCGCGCTCGACGATGCGGCGGACGGTGTTGGCGTCGTGGACGAAGTTCTGGCCGAGCGTCTTCGTCGGCCGCACGCCCAGCTCCTGCGCCAGCGCACGCACCTCGGCGGGACCGAGAAGGGGGGGGCGGCCCCCCGCCCCCCCCCCCCCGGCGGGCGGGGGGGGGCGGGGGGGGCGCGGGGGGGGCCCCCCCCCGCCCCGGCCCCCCCCCCCCGCGCCCCCCCC
>CAZDSL010000172.1:399-6305 GCA_964507655.1 uncultured Mycobacteriaceae bacterium
GATCGGCGGCGGCGATGATGCGCCGCACCGTGTTCGGGTCGTGGACGAAGTTCTGGCCGAGCTTCTTCGTCGGCTGCAGATCCAGCTCGGCGGCGAGCTGGCGGATCTCGACGGGCCCGAGGAGGCGGACCTCGGCCACTTAGAGCAGCCCCAGCTGCGCGGAGCACGCCGGCCAGGCGCCCCAGCCCTGCGCGGCCTGGACCTTCTTCGCCACGGCGATCTGCTGCTCGCGGCTGGCCAGGTCGGCGCGGGCCGCGTACTGGCCGCCGCCGAACGCCTGCCACGTCTGCTGCGTGAACTGCAGGCCGCCGTAGAAGCCGTTGCCGTTGTTGATCGACCAGTTCCCGGTGGCCTCGCACTGCGCGATCGAATCCCAGATGCTGCCGTCCGGCACCGAGGGCACCTCCTTGGTGCCCACCTTCACCGTGGCGGGCACGCCCGGATCGAGCACCTTCTCGCTCAGCGTGGTGCGCTCGGTCTCCTTGCCGTCGACGGTGGTCACCTCGTAGGTCACCTCGCGGCTGCCGGGCTTGCCGGGCTCGACGACCTTGGTGGTGCCCTTGGCCAGCGTGTCGTCGTTCGACGAGTCGGCGGGCGGGTCGAACGGCTCGGTCACCGTCTGCGTGGCGGTGCGGATGCGGTGCACCGTGACGTGCATGCCGTCGGTGACGGGCGTATCGGCCGCCGGCTCCACCGTGTCCGCGCCCTCGAGCGGGACGCCCAGGGCGTTGAGCATGTCGCCCACGGTGGCCTCGGCGCTGCGGGGCTCGGAGACGGCGCCGCCGTCGTCGAGCGTCACAGCCTTCGGGGTGGTGACGTCGAGCGCCATGCCGTCCAGCGGCAGGCGGTGCGAGCGCGACGCCGAGAGCTTGGCGCCGTCGGCCGCGGTGTCGAACTGGCGCAGGGCCTCGTCGACGGTGGTCGCGGTGGTCCACACGGTGCGCGTCCGCCCGTCGACGGTGATCGTCAGCGGCTTGGCCTTGCGCAGCACCACCTTGTCGCCCGAGGACACCTCCTCGTCCGCGCCCGGGGCGAGCACGTCGCGCTCGTCGACGCTGTAGCCGGCGGCGGACACGACGCCCTCGACGGACGAGGCCATGGTCCGCACCTGGATCTGCTGGCCGTCGACGTCGAGGGTGACGGTCTTGAGCATCGCCGCCACGGTGGCTCCGCCGGCGACGAGGGTCAGCAGGAGGGCTGCGAGCACTGCGCGCAGGAGGAGGGAACGCGTGCTGTTGATGCGGGTGAGGGCTGACATCGGAATCCTGTGCCGGCGGTTCCGGGCAGGGGTGGACACCCGCGGGCGGCCGCATCGCAGCGGCGTTCCGTCTGTGGCGGGGGTCCGTGCCGCCCCGCCGTGGTGCCCGGGACTTCCCCATCCCGGCTATCACGATCACAGGACGGTAACGAAACGGTATCGGCACCGCAAACCGATTCCCGCCGCGCGGCGGGGCACCGCGACCCGCCGACGGCGTGTCCAGCGGCGATGCGCCGTTTGTGAGGTACCCCACCGGACGCTTGCCCGGGCGTGTCCCGCGTGCGTGCGGCGCCCCGACCCTCGACCCGCGCTGCAGGCCCGGGGCCGTTCCGCTAGGCCCTCGCCAGGCCGTACACGCGCTCGGCGTTGGCGGTGGCCTGCGCCGCGATCTCGCCCGCGGTGACGCCCCGCAGGTGGGCGAGCGCCCGCGCCGTGTAGGGCAGGCAGTACGGCTCGTTCGGCGCGCCCCGGTACGGGTGCGGGGTGAGGAACGGCGCGTCGGTCTCGAGCAGGAAGCCGTCGTCCGGCGGGATCAGCGCGGCCGCGTGCAGCGCCTTGGCGTTGCGGAAGCTCACCGTGCCCGAGAAGCTGAGGACGTACCCCGCCTCCACGCACCGCCGCGCCGTCTCGGGCCCCGAGGAGAAGCAGTGGAAGATCACCGTCTCGGGCGCGCCCTCGGCGTCGAGCATGCCGAGCACGTCGTCGTCGGCCTCCCGGTTGTGGATCATCAGCGGCAGGCCGGTGCGCTTGGCCAGGTCGATGTGCCACGCGAACGCCTCGAGCTGCTCGCCCCGGCCCGCGCAGCCCTCCATCCGGCCCGGCCAGTACCAGTCGAGCCCCGTCTCGCCGACCGCCACCACCCGCTCGTCGGCGGCCAGCCGCTCCAGCTCGGCCCGCGCCGCCGCGTCCAGCACGTTCGCCCGCGTGGGGTGCAGCGCCACGGCCGCGTGCACGCGCGCGTCCCAGTGCGCGGCGCGCACCGCGAAGCGCGCGGCGTCGAGGTCGTCGGCGATGGTCACCACGCGGCCCACGCCGGCCCGAGCGGCACGGCCCAGCGCCGCGTCCAGCGAGGCCTCGTCCTGCACGCCGCACGCGTCGAGGTGGGTGTGCGCGTCGATCAGCTCTCCCACCGGCTCCGGCACCGGCGGGGCGGGGCGGTCACCGCTCATCGGCGCGTCCTCACCGGGCCACCGGGGCCCACTCGGGGCCCGTCTCGCCCAGCTCCGCGTCGAGCTTGCGGAACAGCGGCGCCGGCTTGGCCAGCGGCGTGCCCGGCTCGATCACCGAGCGGCCCCAGCGCGCCTGCTCGGCGGCGTAGTCGCCCATGAGCACCGGGTAGGTGCGCCCCTCCGGCGGCAGGCCCACGCCCACGGGCCCCTCCGGCAGCGACGGCGAGACCAGGTCCTCGACCTCGCGCACCTCGGGCTGCGCCGCCCACACGCCCGCGCCGCCGAGCAGCTCGTGCACCTTCTGGGCCGAGTGCGGCAGGAACGGCGTGAGCAGCGCGTTGGCGTCGGAGACCACCTGCAGCGAGGTGTGCAGGACGGTGGCGAGGCGGTCGGCCTGCGCCGGGTCCTTGGCCAGCTTCCACGGCTCGGTGTCGGAGATGTACTTGTTGGCCGCCGACACCACCCGCATGGCCTCGCCGGCCGCCGAGCGGAACCGGCTGCGCGCCAGGTCGGCGCCCACCGTGTCGAACGCGGCCTGCGCCGAGGCCAGCAGCGCCGCGTCCGCGTCGGTCATCGTGCCGGGGCGCGGGATGGCGCCGAAGTTCTTGAAGGCCATCGACACCGAGCGGTTGACCAGGTTGCCCCACTCGTTGGCCAGCTCGAAGTTGGTGCGGCGCACGAACTCGTCCCAGGTGAAGTCGGTGTCCTGCGACTCCGGCCCGGCCACCGCGATGAAGTAGCGCAGCGCGTCGGGGCCGAACTCGCGCAGGAAATCGCGCACGTAGATCACGGTGCCGCGGGACGTGGAGAACTTCGAGCCGCTCATCGTGAGGAACTCGGACGAGACCACCTCGGTGGGCAGCTCGAGCGCGCCCAGCGGGCCCGGCTCGCCGCCCCTCGCCCCCGCGCCCCGGTAGCCGAGCAGCTCGGCCGGCCAGATCTGCGAATGGAAGGTGATGTTGTCCTTGCCCATGAAGTAGTGGCTGACCGCCGACGGGTCGGTCCACCACTCGCGCCAGGCCTCGGGGTCGCCCGTGCGCGCCGCCCATTCGATCGACGCGGACAGGTAGCCGATGACGGCGTCGAACCACACGTAGAGCTTCTTGTCGCCGCGGTCCTGCCAGCCCTCGAGCGGGATCGGGATGCCCCAGTCGATGTCGCGGCTCATCGCGCGCGGGCGCATGTCGTCGATGAGGTTGAGGCTGAAGCGCAGCACGTTGGGGCGCCACCCGGTGCGGCCCCGCAGCCAGTCGCCCAGCGAATCGGCGAGGGCGGGCAGGTCGAGGAACCAGTGCTCCGACTCGACGAACTTCGGCGTCTCGCCGTTGATCTTGCTGCGCGGGTTGATCAGGTCGGCCGGATCGAGCTGGTTGCCGCAGTTGTCGCACTGGTCGCCGCGCGCGCCGTCGTAGCCGCAGATCGGGCAGGTGCCCTCGACGAAGCGGTCGGGCAGCGTGCGGCCCGTCGACGGGCTGATCGCCCCGGTGGTGGACTTGGCCACCAGGTAGCCGTTCTTGTGCAGCGTGCGGAACAGCTCCTGCACCACCGCGTAGTGGTTGCGGGTGGTGGTGCGGGTGAACAGGTCGTAGCTCAGCCCCAGCCCCTGCAGGTCGTCCACGATCACCCGGTTGTACCGGTCGGCCAGCTCCATCGGCGGGATGCCCTCGGCGTCGGCCTGCACCAGGATCGGGGTGCCGTGCTCATCGGTGCCCGAGACCATGAGCACCCGGTTGCCCGCCATGCGCTGGTAGCGCGAGAAGACGTCGGAGGGGACCCCGAAGCCGGACACGTGGCCGATGTGGCGAGGCCCGTTGGCGTACGGCCAGGCGACCGCGGTGAGCACAGAGGAAGACATGCACACAGACTATTGCCTGCGGCAGGCCCGGCCCGCCGGAGGGTTGACGCGTCTTGTCGGTGCGGTGGGGCATCATGGCGAACGTGTGGTCGAGGGGACGCGGGCGCGGGGGCGCCCGCCACCCGTCCCGGCCGCACGCCGGCCGCCGCGCACCACGCGCGGCATGCATCCGCGAGGGGGAGACGCACATGCACCGCACCGATTCCACCACCGATTCCACCGCCGGGGCCTACTTCGCCGGGCTCGGCGCCGCCGCACGCGCGGGCGGCCCGTCCGGCACGCCGCACGACGTGCGCGTGCTGCTGTCCGCGGTCACCGAGGCGTACGAGCGCGGCTGGCAGCCGCAGGACGTGCTCCACGTCGCCGTCCGCGACCACCGGGAGGCCGTGCGCCCGGCCTTCGCCGCGGTGCTGCTGGCGCACGCCTACGCGCTCACCGATCTGGCCCAGGCGCCGGCCGAGTGGGCGGACCAGATCCGCACGCTCGCCCTGTCCCAGCCGGAGGCCGACGCGGCCGCCCTCCGCTACGCGCCGCTGCTCGACGCGGAGCCCGCGTGCGCCTGCCCCGGGTGCGCGGGGCAGGAGGGCCACGCGGCGCGCTTCGCGGCCGCGCTCCGGAGCGCCGCCCGCGACGGCGCACTCCGCAACCCCGCCCTCGGCGTCCCGTCGCCGGACGCGCTCGCGCTGCTGTGGATGTCGCTGCCCGAGTGGCCGCACCTGTGCCCGCCGCCGTCGCAGTGGGGCCCGCACACCGCGGGGGCGCGGCCCGGGGGCCCGGCCGGCGCCGTCGACCGCAAGGTGCTCTTCCGCATCCGGGCGCTGCTGGCCAAGGCCGAATCCACCGACTACCCCGAGGAGGCCGAGTCGCTCACCGCCAAGGCGCAGGAGCTCATCACGCGCCACCGGGTCGATTCGGCACTGCTGCAGGCGGGCACGCCGCACACCGGCGTCGCCGTCTCGGCGCGGCGCGTGCACCTGGACAACCCCTACCTCAAGGAGAAGGTCTCGCTGCTCGCGGTGATCGGCACCGTCAACACCGTGCGCACCGTGTGGTCGCAGCGGCTGGCCATCGCCACCGTCATCGGCGCGCCCGCAGCGCTCGAGCAGGTGGAGCTCCTCTACACCTCGCTCCTCGTGCAGGCGACGCGCGCCATGCGGGCCCGTTCGCCCCGCGGCGGCGCGCCGGGGCGCACGGCCGCGTTCCGCCGCTCGTTCCTCATGGGCTTCGGCGTGCGCATCGGCGAGCGGCTGCGGCAGGCGCAGCGCACCGCCCAGCGGGAGGCCGCGGCCGAGGCCGGCATGGACGGCGCGGCCCTCGTCCCCGTGCTGCGCGCGCAGGAGGACGCCGTGGCGCGCGAGGCGCATCGGCTGTTCCCCCACACCGGCACCACCCGGGCGGGCAAGGTCGACGCCGAGGGGTGGGTGGCCGGCACCGACGAGGCCGACAGGGCCACGCTCACCGCGGGAGGCACCCGCCTCGCCGGTGCCGGCGCGCTGCCCGCCGCCGGGAACTGACGCCGCCGGGGCCGGGGCGCGCGGCGCGCATCCCCGTGGCACGCTGGTGCGATGCTGGTGCAACGCCTGGGCCCCGGGGCCACCGCCGCGCAGGCGCTGCGCCGCCTCGC
>CAZDSL010000173.1:0-6292 GCA_964507655.1 uncultured Mycobacteriaceae bacterium
CGCACGCCTCCCCCGCCGCCGCGCCGCGGCCGCCGGGTGGCGACGCGGCGCCCGCCGCGGACGCCGCCCTGGTGGGCGCCAGCCCCGAGCTGCTGGTGTCGCGCCGCGGGTCGGCCGTGCGCACGTGCCCGCTGGCGGGCTCGGCCGCCCGCTCGGCCGACCCGGCGGAGGACCGCCGCCGGGCCGAGGCGCTGCAGGCGTCCGCGAAGGACCGGGTGGAGCACGCCATCGTCGTCGACGCCATCGACGCCGCCCTGCGCCCGCTGTGCTCGGAGCTGGACGTGCCCGCCGAGCCGGTGCTCGTCGCCACCCCCACCATGTGGCACCTGGCCACCCCCATCGCCGGCACCGTGGCCGACCGCGCCACCACGTCGCTCGACCTGGCGCTGGCGCTGCACCCCACCCCGGCCATCTGCGGCTGGCCCACGGCCCGCGCGCGCGAGGCGATCGGCCGCATCGAGCAGTTCGACCGCGGCTTCTATTCCGGGCTCGTCGGCTGGTGCGGCACCGACGGCGACGGCGGGTGGGCCATCGCCATCCGCTGCGCCGAGATGACGCCCGGGCTCACCAGGCTGTTCGCGGGCGGGGGCATCGTCGAGGCCTCCGATCCCGCCGCCGAGCTGGCCGAGACCTCGGCCAAGCTGCAGACCATGGTCGACGCCGTGCACGACGCGGCGGCCGCCCGCACCCGCTGACCCCGGTCGCCGCCGACCGCCCGCACCGAACGGAGGACACCCCGCGATGCCGATCCCCGCGATCGCGCCCTACACCCCGCCCGCCGCAGACCCCGCCGCCGGACGCGCCGGGTGGCGCCCCGAGCCGGCCCGCTGCGCGCTGCTCATCCACGACATGCAGAACTATTTCCTCGACGCCTACGCGCAGGGCGAGGAGCCGATCCCGCAGCTCTACCGCAACCTCGACGCGCTGCGCGCCGTGTGCGCCGAGCTGGGCATCCCGGTGCTGTACTCGGCGCAGCCGGGCGGCCAGGACCCGGCCCGCCGCGGACTGCTCGCGGAGTTCTGGGGCGAGGGCATGGCCGACGATCCGGCGCAGACCGGGATCGTCGCGCCGGTGGCGCCCGCCGACGGCGACGTGGTGATCACCAAGTGGCGCTACAGCGCCTTCCAGCGCACCGAGCTCGCCGACGTGCTCCGCTTCCAGGGCCGCGACCAGCTCATCATCACCGGCGTCTACGCCCACCTGGGCTGCCTGGCCACCGCGTGCGAGGCGTTCATGCGCGACATCGCGCCGTTCTTCGTCGCCGACGCCATGGCCGACTTCAGCCGCGACGAGCACGCGATGGCCATCGACTACGCCGCTCGGCGCTGCGCGGCGGTCACCACCACCGCGGGGCTGATCGAGGCGCTCACCGCCGGCTGACGCCGCCGGGCGCCCGCCCGCCCCTCCATGAACCCCCCGCAAGGATCCGCCGGCCCCCCGCCGGCGGCGAGAGAAGAGAGAACGGAACCAGCATGAACCGCACCCGTAAGCCCGCGCAGCGCGCGCGGCGCATCCTCACCGTCGCGGCGGCCGCCGGCATCCTCACCGCCACGGCCGCACCGGCCGTGGCCGGCGCCGCGCCCACCGGATCGCTCGGCTCGCTCGCCCCCTCGTCCGGGGCCGAGGTGCTCGGCACGCTCCAGGCGGGCGACGGCAACTACGAGGTGGCGGTGGACCAGGTGCACGGCCGCAGCTACCTGGCCAGCCCCGGCGCCAAGGTGATCACCGTGGTCGACAACGCCTCCCACAAGGTGATCGACACGATCGCGCTCGAGCACGCGCCGTACGGCGTGGCGGTCAACCCCGTCACCCAGCGGCTGTACACCACCGACACGCGCGACAACACGGTCACCGTCGTCGACGCCGCGACCCACGCCGTGATCGACACCATCGAGGCGGGCTCGGGGCACGGGATCGAGGTCGACCCGGTGCGCAACCTCGTGTACCTGGCGGTGCCCAAGGAGTCGGCGGTGAAGGTCATCGACGGCGCCACCAACGCCATCACGGCCACCGTGCCCACCGGCAAGACGCCGGTGCAGATCGCGGTGGACCCGGTGCGCGGCAGCTACTGGGTGTCCACCACCGGCGACGACACCGTCACCGAGTACTCGTCGGCCACCAACGCACCGCTAGGCTCGGCGGCCACCGCCGCCGGCCCGCAGAACATGTACCTCGACGCCCTGCGCGGCCGGCTCTACGTCGACGCCTTCGGCGCCGGCAAGGTCGACGTGGTGGACGTGCAGTCGCGCACCGTGGTGAACGAGATCGAGGTGGGCGCCCAGCCCATCGGCATCGACTGCAACGCCGTCACCGCGGTGTGCGTGGTGCCGCACCTGACGGCCAAGGGCGACGGCGGCAAGGGCACCACCGACCCCGACGACCCGGGCCGCGTCTCGGTGATCGACGCGCAGGCGGGCACCAAGCTCTCCGAGCTGCACATCGGCGGCGTGCCGCTGGGCGTGGGCTATGACCTGGCCGGCTCCACCGCGCTCGTCACCGACCGCGGCAGCGGCACCGTCACCGTGATCGGCGCCTGACGCGGCGACTGCTGTTACGCCTGCTGTTGCGCCTGCCGCCGATCCGAGCACAGGCTAGGCCGTCCGAGCACCGTTTCCCACCGCATCGGCGGGAAACGGTGCTCGGACCGTGTCGGGTCAGGCGCGCCCGCGGTCGCCGGCCCGCAGCAGATTGCTCGAGCCGGGGTGGCCCACCGTCTGCTCCACCAGTGCGGCGGCGGCGAGCGCCGCGGGCAGGTCGACGCCGGTGGCGATGCCGGAATCCTCCAGCAGGTACACCAGCTCCTCGGTGGCGATGTTGCCGCTGGCCCCGGGGGCGAACGGGCAGCCGCCCAGGCCCGCCGACGACGCGTCGAGCTCGGTGACGCCCGCCTGCACCGCCGCCCACGCGCACGCCAGCCCCGAGCCGCGGGTGTTGTGGAAGTGCGCGCCCAGGCCGGCCGGCATGAACTCGGCGCGCAGCCGGCCGATGAGCGCCGCGACCCGGCCGGGCGCCGCGGTGCCGATGGTGTCGGCGACGGCGAGCGTGTCGGCGCCCCGCTCGAGCGCGCCGCCCGCCACCCGCAGCACCCGTTCCGGCTCGGTGGGGCCGTCGAACGGGCAGTCCCACGCGGTGGCGATGATGACCTCCAGGCGCCCGCCGGCCTCGTGCACTATGCGCGCCACCTCGGTGGTCTTGGCCAGCGCCTCGTCGGTGCCGGCCTTGACGTTGGCGCGGCTGTGGCCGTCGGAGGCCGAGATGACGTATTCGACCGCGGTGATGCCGGCGTCGACGGCGCGGCGGGCTCCGCCGGGGCCGGCCACGAGCGCCGAGAACTCCACGCCCGGCGCGTCGAGGGTGCGCGCCACGGCGGCGATCCGCTCCGCGTCGGCCATGGCGGGCACGGCGCGAGGCGACACGAACGCGGTGAGCTCGATGCGCGGCACGCCGGTGGACACGAGCGCCTCGAGCAGGGCCGCCTTGGCGTCGGTGGACACGGGCGACTCGATCTGCAGGCCGTCGCGCAGCCCCACCTCGCGGATGCTCACCTGCCGCACCGGTGCCGTCATCAGATCACGCCCTCCTCACGCAGCGCAGACCGCCGCTCGTCCGAGTATCCCAGCAGCGCGCCGTACACCGCGTCGTTGTCGCATCCCGGCCGCGGCGGGCCGGCCGAGCGCACCGAGCCGGGCGTCTCCGAGAGCGCCGGCACCACGCCCGGGCCCAGCACCGGCCCGCCGATGCGCGCGTCCTGGTGCTCGACCAGCATCCCGCGGGCCCGCAGCTGCGGGTCGCGCACCACGTCGGCGACGGTGTTCACCGGTCCCACCACCACCTGCGCGGCGGTGAGCTCGTCGATGATCTCTGCGGCGGTGCGCCGCGCGGCCCAGGCGCCGATGATCGTGTCCAGCTCGTCCTGGTTGCGCCCGCGCGCGAGGTGGTCGGCGAAGCGCGGATCGTCCGCCAGCTCCGGCCTGCCCAGCGCCGCGGCCAGCCGCCGGAACAGCGTGTCCTGGTTGGCGGCGATCACCACCCACGTGCCGTCGGCGGAACGGTAGATGTTGGACGGCGCGATGCCGTCGAGCCGGGTGCCCGACGGGCCGCGCACCACGCCGCCGCGGTCGTAGTCGGGGATCGTCGACTCCTGCACCGCCAGGCACGCCTCGGTGAGCGCCACGTCCACCACCTGCCCGCGGCCGGTGCGCCCGCGCGCCAGCAGCGCGGCCAGGATGCCCTGCGCCGCGAACATCCCGGCGAGCGTGTCGCCCAGCGAGAGCGAGAGCCGCGGCGGGGGCTGGTCGGGGTAACCGTTGAGATGACGCAGGCCGCTCACCGCCTCGGCCACGGAGGCGTACCCGGGGCGCGCGGCCATCGGGCCCGTCTGGCCGTAGCCCGACACGCGGGCCAGCACGATGGCCGGGTTGCGGGCGCTGAGCACGTCGTAGCCGAGTCCCCACCGCTCGAGGGTGCCGGGGCGGAAGTTCTCCAGCACCACGTCGGCCTGCTCCACCAGGTCGAGCAGCACCTCCCGGCCGGCCTCGCCGCGCAGGTCGAGCGTGATCGCGCGCTTGTTGCGGGCGTGCACCGTCCAGAAGAACCGGTGCCCGTCCTGCTCGGCGTTGCCCCACGTGCGCAGCGGATCGGGGCGGTCGGGCGCCTCCACCTTGATCACGTCGGCGCCGAGATCGCCCAGCAGCCGGCCCGCGAACGGGCCGGAGATGAGCGTGCCGAGTTCGAGCACGCGGTAGCCGTCGAGGGCACCGGGGGTGTCGGTCACCGCATCGCCTTCCGTCCGGGGGTCTCCTGCGATTCTGGCAGGAGGGCCCCGTCAGGCGGTGCAGTTCCCGGAGCCCGGGACCCCGGCCAGCCGCGCGTCCAGCCACGCCACCGCCTCGGGGGCGGCCAGCGGCATCGCGGCGACGTGGTCCACCAGCGGGGCGATCTCGGGGGTGGGGTAGTCGCGGAAGGTGACGTCGCCGCCCAGCGCGCACCAGTCGGCGACCATCGTGCGCACGGTGCGGGCGGGCACGATGTCGTCGCCGTCGCCGGTGACCACGAAGACCGGCACCGACGGGCGCAGCGTGCCGATGGTCTGCGCGGCGACGACGGAGCGCACCGGCTCGTCGGAGAGCAGCGACTCGATGGGCGCCCCCGACGCGGTGAACGCGGTGCTGCGCTCGCCGCCGAACTCGTCCTCGGTCTGCGCGGTGCACTGGGTGGCGACGTCGTGCAGCAGCGTGCGGCCGCGGTCGTTGATCTCGGCGTCGACCTCGGGGGTGATCTGCGGGTAGTCGGCCTCGAGCCCGTTGATGGCGTAGCCGATGGCCCCGGCGAGCCGGCTGCCGTCGATGCGCTCGGTGGTGACGGCCAGGTTTGCCGGCGGGGCGCCCGCGAACGCGCCGCGCACCCCGAGGCCGGGGGCGTAGGCGTCCACCTGCTCCGCCGCCGAGGCCACCGCGCCGCCGCCCTGCGAATAGCCCCACAGGCCCACGGGCGCGTCGGCGGGGATGGCCGGATCATGCAGGTTCTTGGCGGCGCGCCCCATGTCGAGCACCGTGTGCGCCTGCGAGAGGCGGTTCATGTAGGTGTGCATGCCGGGGGTGCCCAGGCCCTCGTAGTCGGTGACGGCCACGGAGTAGCCCTGGGCCAGGAACAGCGCGGCCTGGGCGAGGTTGTCGGCGGATCCGCCGGAGGGCATGCGGCGCGAGGGCGCGCACTGGTCGCCCTGGCCCTGGGTGCCGGGGGCGACGACGACGAGCGGCCGCGGGCCCGCCCCCGTCCAGGGCAGGTCCGGCGTGAGGACGGTGCCGCTCACCGCGATGGGGGCCCCGGAGGTGTCGTCGGAGCGGTACAGGACCGTGGTGGCGTGCACGGGCATGTCGAGGCCCTGGAAGACGATCGTGGCGGGCCGGGTGCGCAGGACGTCGCCGGGCTCGGTGCCGGCCAGCGGGGCGGGGGCGTCGTAGAACGGGTCGGGAGCCGGGGCCGCGGTGGCGTCGCCCGGGCCGGAGAGCAGGGCGTTGAGCGCGGCCTCGGGCCCCTCGGCGGCCGCGGGGGTGGCGCCGATCGCCGGCTCCGCGGCGGCGGCGCCCGACCCCAGGCCGCCGGCGATGAGGCCCGCGGCGACTGCGGCGGCGCACACCCCTCGCGCGCGCCGCCGCCGCGGGGGACGGGCGCCGGCCGTGGTGTGTGACGTGCCGGCGCTCATCTGCGCATCCTCCCGGAGACGACCATGTGCTCCCGGTCACACTACCGCGCGGCCGGACGTCCGACACGGTTTCCGTCCAGCCCGCGT
>CAZDSL010000174.1:0-6287 GCA_964507655.1 uncultured Mycobacteriaceae bacterium
ATGGGCGCCGAGATCGGCATCTCCACCCAGAAGCTGCACGCCCGCGGCCCGATGGGTCTGCCGGAGCTCACCTCCACCAAGTGGATCGTCTGGGGCGACGGGCACACCCGCCCGGCCTAGCCCCGGCCCGTACCGACACGGAAGGCACCGCGTGGATCGCGCAGCACCCGACATCCAGCCCCGGTTCGCGGGCGTCGACGACGTCGTCGACCGCCTCGCCGCCACCGGCTACCTGGCCGACAAGGCCACCGCCACCACCGTCTACCTGGCCGACAGGCTCGGCAAACCGCTGCTCATCGAGGGGCCGGCGGGCGTGGGCAAGACGGAGCTGGCGCGCGCGGTGGCGCAGACCACCGGCTCGCAGCTGGTGCGCCTGCAGTGCTACGAGGGCGTGGACGAGGCCCGTGCGCTGTACGAGTGGAACCACGCCAAGCAGATCCTGCGCATCCAGGCGGGCGAGTCGGAATCGTGGGACGCCACCCGCGACGACGTCTTCGGCGAGGAGTTCCTGCTCGCGCGCCCGCTGCTCACCGCGATCCGCGCGGACGAGCCCACCGTGCTGCTCATCGACGAGACGGACAAGGCCGACGTGGAGATCGAGGGCCTGCTGCTGGAGGTGCTCTCCGACTTCGCCATCACCATCCCGGAGCTGGGCACCGTCACCGCGCGCGTGCGCCCGTTCACGGTGCTCACCAGCAACGCCACGCGGGAGCTGTCCGAGGCCCTCAAGCGCCGCTGCCTGTTCCTGCACCTGGACTTCCCCGACGAGGAGCTCGAGCGGCGGATCCTGCTCAGCCGGGTGCCCGAGCTGCCGCAGGCACTGGCCGAGCAGCTGGTGCGCACCATCCGCGTGCTGCGCAGCATGCACCTGAAGAAGGTGCCGTCGGTGTCCGAGACCATCGACTGGGGGCGCACGCTGCTGGCGCTGGGGCTCGACACCCTCGACGACGACGCCGTGCGTGCCACCCTGGGCGTGATCCTCAAGCACCGCAGCGACCAGCAGCGCGCCGCCGCCGAGCTGCGGCTGAATTAGGGCGGGCACGATGACGACGCCCACGCCCCGCACCCCGCAGGCCGGCCCGCCCGCGCCGCACGGGATCCCCGGCCACCTGGTGGGGTTCGTGGGCGCGCTGCGCGGCAAGGGCATCGCGGTGGGCCCGTCCGAGACGGTCGATGCGGGCCGGGTGCTGGCCGTGCTCGACCCGCTCGACAGGGAGGCGCTGCGCGAGGGCTTGGCCAGCGCGCTGCTGCACCGGCCGGTGCACCGCGACACGTTCGATGTGCTGTTCGACCTGTGGTTCCCGGCGGCGATCGGGCGGCGCGCGGAGGGCCCGGCGGGCGCCGACGGGGCCGACGCCGCGCAGGAGCCGCCGACGGCGCTGCCGCTCGACGAGAACGGCGAGGTGGACCGGGAGGCGCTCGAGGCGCTGCTGGCCGACCTGCTCGGCGACGAGTCGCCCGAGGCGGCCCGGCGCCTGGACGAGCTGGTGTCGGACATCGTCGACGGCCTGGGCCGGTACGAGGGCTACTCGGGGGAGGCCTACTCGGCGTACCAGGCGCTGCGCGGGCTCAGCGGCGACGCCATCCTGCACCGGCTGCTCGACGGCATGCTGGGCCCGTCGCCGGAGGAGCCCGGCCACCGCGAGGTGCACCGCAACGAGGTGGCCCTGCGCACGGCGATCGAACGCATCGACCGGCTGCGGCGGATGGTGCAGTCGGAGACGCGCCGCCGCACGGCCGAGACCCAGGGCCGCGACCGGGTGGCCGAGTACGGGGTGCCGCAGCTGGCCGAGCAGGTCGACTTCCTCCGCGCCTCCGACGCCGACCTGCAGGCGCTGCGCAAGACGATGGTGCCGTTGGCGCGCGCCCTGGCCACCCGGCTGGCGGCGCGCCGTCGCCGCGCCCGCGCCGGCGCGATCGACGTGCGGCGCACCCTGCGCAAGTCGATGAGCACCGGCGGGGTGCCCATCGACCTGGTGCTGCGCAAGCCCAGGGCGGCGCGGCCCGAGCTGGCGGTGCTGTGCGACGTGTCCGGTTCGGTCGCCGGCTTCAGCCACTTCACGCTGCAGCTGGTGCATACGCTGCGCGAGCAGTTCTCGCGGGTGCGCGTGTTCGCGTTCGTCGACGCCACCGACGAGGTCACCGAGTACTTCACCGCGGGCGAAGACCTGGGCATGGCGATGGCGCGGATGGTGCGCGAGGCGCGCGTGATCACTTACGACGGCCACTCCGACTACGGCCGGGCGCTGGGCGGCTTCGCCGAGCGGTACGCGCACGCGCTCACCGACCGCACGTCGCTGCTGATCCTCGGCGACGCGCGCACCAACTACCGCGACCCCGACCTCGCGGCGCTGCGCCGCATGCGCGACGCGGCGCGGCAGACGCACTGGCTCAACCCCG
The DNA here is from genome assembly GCA_964507655.1 of uncultured Mycobacteriaceae bacterium. Classification (GTDB taxonomy): domain Bacteria; phylum Actinomycetota; class Actinomycetes; order Mycobacteriales; family Mycobacteriaceae; genus Tomitella. Next base: position 2,401 of record CAZDSL010000174.1, read on the forward strand.
AGCCGGCGGGGCAGTGGGGCACCGGCGATTCGGCCGCTCCCGCCTACGGCACCATCGTCCCGATGTACGAGTGCCGCAACGCCGAACAGCTCACCGGGGTGATCTCGCGGCTGCTGCCGATCTAGCAGGCCGTAGGCTGGGCTGTCATGCACACCGATGCGGGCGAGGGCGGGCGACGCCGCCTGGGCGTCATGGGCGGCACGTTCGATCCCGTCCACCACGGTCACCTGGTGGCGGCCAGCGAGGTCGCCGACCTCTTCGACCTCGACGAGGTGGTGTTCGTCCCCACCGGCAACCCGTGGCAGAAGTCCGGCCGCGACGTGAGCCACCCCGAGGACCGCTACCTGATGACGGTCATCGCCACCGCCTCCAACCCGCGCTTCTCGGTCAGCCGCGTCGACATCGACAGGCCCGGCACCACCTACACGGTCGACACGCTCCGCGACCTGCGTGCGCAGCACCCCGACGCCGAGCTGTACTTCATCACCGGCGCCGACGCGATCTCCTCGATCCTCACCTGGCAGAACTGGGAGGAGCTGTTCGAGCTCGCGAAGTTCGTGGGCGTCACCCGGCCGGGCTACGACCTCGACGTGGGCCACCTCGAGGAGATGCTGCGCGGGCGGCCCGCCGACACGGTCAGCGTGGTCGAGGTGCCGGCCTTGGCGATATCCTCTACCGAGTGCCGCGAGCGGGCCGCCCGGTCGCGGCCGGTGTGGTACCTGGTGCCCGACGGCGTCGTCCAGTACATCGCCAAGCGCAACCTGTACCGGCCGCGGCACGCCGTGCGCGCCGACGGCACCCGGAGCACCTCGGCGCCCAGCCCCCTGCGCCCCGCGGGCGGGCAGGCCCCGCGGCCGGCCGCCGCACCCACCACCGATCCACGGGAGAACCACACGTGACTGCATCCGCCGAGGCCCTCGAGATGGCGCGCGTCGCCGCGCTCGCCGCCGCCGACAAGAAGGCCACCGACGTGCGTGTCCTCGACGTCTCCGACCGCCTCTACATCACCGACTGCTTCGTCATCGCCTCCGCACCCAACGAGCGGCTGGTGTCGGCGGTCATCGACAACGTGGAGGAGAAGCTGCGCGAGGCGGGCCGCCGGCCGGCGCGTCGCGAGGGCGTGCGCGAGGGACGCTGGGCGCTGCTCGACTACGTCGACATCGTGGTGCACATCCAGCACGATGACGAGCGGGAGTACTACGCGCTCGAGCGCCTGTGGAAGGACTGCCCCGAGGTGCCGGTGGCCGGGCTCGAGCAGCCCGCCGGCCGGTTCGCAGGCGGCGCCGGCGCGGACGAGGGCGAGGCGGACGCGGCCGGGCCGGTGGAGGAGCCGGTCAGGTGACGCTGCGCCGCGTGGTGCTGCTGCGCCACGGCCAGACGGAGCACAACGCCGAAAGCCGCATGCAGGGCCAGCTCGACACGGCCCTCTCGGAGCTGGGCCGCCGCCAGGCCCGTGCTGCGGGCCGGGCGCTGGCGCCGCTGCGGCCGCACGCCATCGTCTCGTCCGACCTGCACCGCGCCCACGACACGGCCCTCGCCGTGGGCGAGGCGGCGGGCCTGCCGGTGCGCGTCGACGAGCGCCTGCGCGAGACGCACCTGGGCGAGTGGCAGGGCCGCACGCACTACGAGGTCGACGCCGTCTACCCGGGCGCGCGCGACCGCTGGCGCGAGGACGCCACGTGGGCCCCGCCGGGCGGCGAATCGCGCGTGGAGGTGGCGCGCCGGGCGGTGCCCGTGATCGAGGAGCTGGTGGCGCGCATCGACGCCCACGGCACCTGGGGCGGGCGCCCGGTGCTGGTGGTGGCCCACGGCGGCGTCATCGCGGCCGTGACGGCCTCGCTGCTGGGGCTGCCGGTGGACCGCTGGCCGGTGATCGGCGGCATCGGCAACACCGGGTGGGCCGAGCTGGGTTCGCGCCGCGGCAGGACGGGAGTGCCGTGGCGGTTGCACGTGTGGAACGCGGACGCGGGGGAGAGCGCCGATGACGATCGTTGACGAGGCGGCGGGGGACGGGCGGCCGGTGCTGCTCGTCATCGCCGATTCGCTGTCGTACTACGGGCCGCGCGGCGGGCTGCCCGCCGACGACCCGCGCATCTGGCCGAGCATCGTCGCCCGGCGCCTGGGCTGGCGCGTCGAGCTGGTGGCGCGTGTGGGCTGGACGACCCGCGACGCGTGGTGGGCGCTCACCCAGGATCCGCGCGTGTGGGCCGCGGTGCCGCACGCCGGCGCGGTGGTGTTCGGGGTGTCGGGCATGGATTCGCTGCCCTCGCCGCTGCCGACGGCGCTGCGCGAGCAGATCCGCTACCTGCGCCCCGAGCCGCTGCGCCGCGCCGTGCGCGCGGGCTACCAGGGCCTGCAGCCGCGGCTGGCGCGGCTGGGCTGGCCGCTGGCTCTGCCGCCGCAGCTGTCGGCGCACTACCTCGAGAAGTGCCGTGGGGCGCTTGAGCAGCTGCGGCCCGGGCTGCCGGTGGTGGCCACGCTGCCGTCCCGGCACATCTGCGACGCCTACGGCCGCGTGCACACGGGCCGCGCGGGCACCGTGCGCGCCATCGAGGGCTGGGCGGCCGAGCACTCCGTGCCGTTGGTGGACCTGGGCGCGGCCACGGGCGAGCACGTGCTGGCCGGCCGCGGCAATCCCGACGGCATCCACTGGGCCTTCGAGGGGCACGATGCGGTGGCCGACGCGATGACCGGCGTGCTCGAGCGGGTCGCGGCGGGTCCTGCCGCGGCCGTGGCGGCCGACGGAATACGGTAGAGCCGTGCCCGTCATCGTGGTGACCGACTCGACCGCCGGCCTGCCCGCGGGTGCGGCCGACCCGGCGCTTCTGCGGGTGGCCCCGCTGCACGTGCTCATCGGCGCCGACGACTACCGCGAGGGGGTCGACGAGGTGCCGCCCCGGCACGGCCGGTCGGACGACTACACCTCCGCGGGGCCGTCCCCGGGCGAGCTCGAGCGGCTGTACACGGAGGCCCTCGACGCGTCGGGCGGCGACGGCGTGGTGGCGCTGCACCTGTCCAAGGGCATCTCCGGCACGTGGGACGCGGCGCGCCAGGCCGCGAAGCGGGTGGGCCCGCGCGTGCGGATCATCGACTCGGGCGGGGCCGGCATGGCGGTGGGCCTTCCGGTGCTCGAGGCGGTGCGCCGGGCCGCCGCGGGCGACGGCCTCGACGCGGTGTACGACGCGGCGTCCGCCGCCTGCGAGCGCGCCTTCGGGCTGGTCTACGTGCACCGCATCGAGGATCTGCGCCGCGGTGGACGCGCCGGCAGCGCCGCGGCGCTCATGACCAGCGCGCTGTCGGTGCGCATCCTGCTGCGCATGGGCTCCGGCACCCTCGAGCTGCGCGACAAGATGCGCATCCCCAGCAAGGGGCTGCGCAAGCTCGTCGATCATGTCGTGACCGAACTCGACGGCCGCCGGGCCGAGATCGCGGTGCAGCACTGGCAGGCGCCCGAGCGCGCCGACACCCTGGAGCAGGGGCTGCGCGAGCGGCTGGGCGAGTCGATCACGGTGCACCGCAGCGAATTCGGGCCGGTGATGGGCCTGCACCTGGGCGCCGGGGCCGCGGGCGTGGCGGTGCTTCCCGCCCTCGACTGACCACCCGCCCGGCGACGGACCCGGCCGCACCGGCCGGCTGCGGGGCCGCCCCGGGGCACGCGTTGTCCACAGGCCGCCGTTGTCCACAGGTTGCGGCGAAACCCCAGGTCGGCGTTCTGCGGGTGCGGTGCCGGCGCGGCGGCCGTTCGTAGCCTCGGGGCATGCGGTCAACGAGCACGGCGCGTGAATCCCTCGAGCGGCTCGCGGGGGCGGTGCGGCCGCCCGGCGCGCCCCCGGACATCATCCGCCCCGGCGGTGCCGCGGGCGCCCGGAGCCCCGGCGATCCGCCCG
>CAZDSL010000175.1:0-6261 GCA_964507655.1 uncultured Mycobacteriaceae bacterium
GGCCGCGCCAGGACGCGCGGGGGCGCCCGGTGCGGCCGGGACCGCGCCGGCGCGCCCGGAGGCGTCGCCCGTGCGCGGTGCGGGGCGGGTCGGTTCGGATTTCACAACACAAGTGTGACCGAATTGCGCGCACGATTCCACCAAGGGTGCCCTATGTTCGGGCGCGGAGAGACCCGCCTCACAGCGCGCCGGGCGCGGGAGGGCGCGCATGCGCCCCCGTGGGCCCCCTCCCATTACGCTCACACACTGTGACATCGACCGGCACCGACCACCGCGCGCGCTCGCTGGCCGCCCGCCTGCGCCGCGTGGCGGGCCTGCCGGTGGGCGACGAGCCGGGCGAGGCGGGGACGGGCGTGGCGCACCTGCACCGCGACGAGGTGGACGCGCCCGGCCTCGACGAGGCGGAGACCCGGCAGCTGCGGGCGGTGCGCCGATTCGGCGCCTGCGGCACGGTGCTCATGGCGCTCGGCGCGCTCGGCGCCGGCGCGCAGCCGGTGCTGCAGAACCCCGTGTACGGCCACCGCGTGCTCGGCCTGCTCGCGCGCATGCCCACGGTGGCGCTCGCAGTGGCGATGACGGGCACGGCGATGCTGGTGATCGGCTGGCTGCTGCTGGGGCGGCTGGCGGTGGGCCCGCTGCGCGCGGGCAACACCCCGCGGCGGCTCAGCCGCCCGCAGATGGACCGCACCCTGCTGCTGTGGATGCTGCCGCTGCTCGTGGCGCCGCCGATGTTCAGCAAGGACGTCTACTCGTACCTCGCCCAGAGCGAGATCACCGCCCGCGGGCTCGACCCGTACTCGCTGGGCCCGGCGCAGGCGCTCGGCGTCGACAACGTCCTCACCCGCAGCGTCCCGACCATCTGGCGCGACACCCCCGCCCCCTACGAGCCGCTGTTCCTGGGGCTGGGCCGCATCATCGGCGCGATGACGGGCGACAACGTGGTGGCCGGCGTGCTGGTGCACCGGCTGCTCGAGGTGGGCGGCGTGTGCCTGATCATCTGGGCGCTCCCCCGGCTCGCGCGCCGCTGCGGCATCGCGCCGGTCACCGCCCTGTGGCTGGGCGCGGCGAACCCGCTGGTGTTCCTGCACCTGATCGCCGGCGTCCACAACGAGGCGCTGATGATCGGGCTCATGGTGGCGGGCCTGGAGATCTGCCTGCGCGGGGTGCACGACCGCCCCCGCATGGACCGGCGCGCATGGCTGTGGCTGGCGGCGGGCACTGCGGTGATCGTCGCCTCGTCGGCGATCAAGATCCCCTCGCTGCTGGCCCTCGGGTTCGTCGGCGTGGCGCTGGCGCGGCGGTTCGGCCCGCAGCTGCGGCACGTGCTGTGGGTGGGCGCGATGCTCGTCGCCGCGGCCGTGGCCGGCCAGGCCTTCTTCGCCTGGGTCACCGGGCTCGGCTTCGGCTGGGTGAGCACGCTGGGGACGGCGAGCGAGGTGCGCAGCTGGATGTCCATCACCACGCTGCTGGGCATGGGCACCGGCGGCACCGGCATGCTGCTGGGGCTCGGCAACCACACCACGGCCGTGCTCGCCATCATGAAGCCCATCGCGTTCGCCATCGTCGGCGTGGGGATCCTGCGGATGCTCGTCGCCACGCACTCGGGTCGCATCCATCCGGTGGGCGGGCTCGGCGTGTCGCTCGCCATCCTCGTGGTGCTCTTCCCCGTGGTCCACCCCTGGTACCTGCTCTGGGCGCTCGTGCCGCTGGCCGCCTGGGCGACGACGCCCGTGTTCCGGGTGCCGGCGGTGGCGGCCTCCGCGATCGTGAGCCTGGTGGGCCCCACCCCCAACGGCGGCGAGTATCCGCCGTTCGTCATCGTCGAGGCGGTGCTGGCGATGATCCTCACCGTCGTCGTCGTGCGGCAGGTCACCCGCCGGCACATCGTGTGGACGCGCGGACGGCCCGCCGATGCCGCCCCGGAGCGGTCGACCTACGCTGGTAAGCCGTGAAGTCCGCACACCCCTCCGCCCCGGCCGCACAGTCGGCGCCCCGCCGGGATCCCGCGCCGCCGCCGGTGGAGTTGAGGGGGGTGGTCCGCCGCTACGGCGCCGTCGCCGCGGTCGACGGCCTCGACCTCACGATGCGGCCCGGCTCGGTGCTGGCGCTGCTGGGGCCCAACGGCGCCGGCAAGACCACCACCGTGGAGGTGTGCGAGGGCTTCGCGGCCCCCGACGAGGGCACCGTGCGGGTGCTCGGCCTCGACCCGGTGCGCGACGCGGCCCGGCTCAAGCCGCGCATCGGCGTGATGCTGCAGGGCGGCGGCGCCTACCCGGGCGCGCGCGCCGGCGAGATGCTGCACCTCGTCGCCTCGTATTCGGCCCGCCCGCTCGACACGGGCTGGCTCATCAGTGAGCTGGGCCTGGCCAACTCGCTGCGCACGCCCTACCGGCGCCTGTCCGGCGGCCAGCAGCAGCGGCTTGCCCTCGCGTGCGCCATCGTGGGCCGCCCCGAGCTGGTCTTCCTCGACGAGCCCACCGCCGGGCTGGACGCGCAGGCGCGCAACGTGGTGTGGGAGCTCGTCGACGCCCTGCGCCGCGACGGCGTGTCGGTGCTGCTGACCACCCACCTGATGGACGAGGCCGAGCAGCTCGCCGACGACGTCGTCATCATCGACCACGGGCGGATGGTGGCGCACGGCTCGCCCACCGACCTCACCACCGGCGCGTACGCGGGGGCGATCAGCTTCACCGCGCCGCCGCGCCTCGACACCGCGGCCCTGGCCGCCGCGCTCGGCGGCGGCCGCACCGTCACCGAGACCGTGCCCGGCCGCTACAGCGTCTCCGGCGACGCCTCGCCCCAGGCGCTCGCCCGCCTCACCGCATGGTGCGCCGACGGCGACGTGCTGCTGGCGGGGCTGTCCACCGGCAAGCGCAGCCTGGAGGACGTCTTCCTCGACCTGACCGGACGGGAGCTCCGCGCATGACCGCCCACACCGCAGCCCCCGGCGCCGCGCCCGACGACGCCCCGCGCCCCGGACGCTTCCCCGCCGGCACCTTCGCGCCCGCCCCGCAGGCGGCGCGCCCGGCGCCGATGCTGCGGGCGCAGGTGCGCATGGAGCTGACGCTGCTGCTGCGGCACGGCGAGCAGCTCATGCTCACCCTGCTCATCCCCGTGGCGATGCTCGTGGCCATCACCCTGCTGCCGTTCGGCGACTTCGACGACCCGCGCGTGGCGCACGTCCTGCCGATGGTGCTGGCGGTGGCCGTGATGTCGACGGCCTTCACCGGTCAGGCCATCGCCGTCGGCTTCGACCGCCGCTACGGGGCGCTCAAACGCATCGGGGCCACCGCCCTGCCCAAGTGGGGCATCATCGCCGGCAAGAGCGGCGCCGTGGTCCTCGTCATCGCGGGCCAGCTGGTGATCCTCGGCGGCATCGCCCTCGCGCTGGGCTGGCGCCCGTCGGCCGCGACGGTGGGCCTGGTGCTGGTGGCGGTGGTGTTCGGGGCCGTCGCCTTCGTCGCGCTGGGGCTGCTGGTGGGCGGCCGCCTCAAGGCCGAGGTGGTGCTGGCCCTGGCCAACATCATCTGGTTCGCGCTGCTCGCCGTGGCGGGGCTCGTGCTGGTGCGCGACGACATCGCCGGCGCCTGGTTCACCGTGGCCACGCTGCTGCCCTCCGGCGCGCTCACGCAGGCGCTGATGCAGGCGCAGGACGGGATCGTCGACTGGGGCGGGCTGGGCGTGCTCGCCGTGTGGGCGGTGCTGGGCGGCGCCGCCGCCGTGCGCACCTTCCGCTTCGAATAGACCGTCCGCTGCGCAGGGCGGGCGCGCCGGGCCGCGGTACCGACTGCGCCCCCCGGGCCCGTCAGAGCCCGCGGCCCGACCAGCCCGCCATCCGCCGGGCGTGCCCCGGCGCCAGCCGGGTGCGCGAGATGAGATCGCGGTCCCACTCCCCCGCCGTGAGCCCGGGCGTCGCGTCGACGAGGCGGCGGGCCGCGTCCATGTCGGCCACCATCTCGTCGCCCATCACGCCGTCCTCGCCCACCAGGGTCACCCGCACACCGCGCAGACCCACGGGCTGCAGCACCGCCTGCGCCGAGCCGCCGTGCGCGGCGAGGAAGGCCTGGACGGACTTGGAAACCTGATCGCTCATGGCGCTGAGCCTACCGGCCGGTCACCGCCCTTCCGGCACAAGGTGTACAACGGCGTCATGCGCGCGATCCTCGTCTCCGAATACGGCGGGCCCGAGGTGCTCCGGCCCGCCGACGTGCCCGCCCCGCAGCCCGGCCCCGGCGAGCTGGCCGTCGCCGTCGACGCGGCGGGCGTCAACTACATCGACACCTACTACCGCACCGGCGAGTACCCGTCGGCGCTGCCGTTCGTCCCCGGCATGGAGGGCACCGGCCGGGTCACGGCCGCGGGCGCCGACGTGCGCGGCTTCGCCGAGGGCGACAGGGTCTCCTGGGCGGCGGGCACCGGTGCGTACGCCGAGCACGCCGTGGTGCCCGCCGAGGCCGCCGTGCGCGTGCCCGAGGGGATCGACCCCGCCGTGGCCGCCTCCGCGCTGCTGCAGGGCATGACGGCCCACTACCTGCTCACCTCCACCTATCCGGTGCGGCGGGGCGAAACGGTGCTGGTGCACGCGGGCGCCGGCGGCGTGGGGCTGCTGCTCACGCAGATGGCTGCAGCGCTGGGCGTGCGGGTGATCGCCACGGTCTCCGGCGACGCCAAGGAGGAGCTCTCGCGCGCCGCGGGCGCCGCGCACGTGCTGCGCTACGGGCCGGGGCTGGTGGAGCAGGTGCGCGAGCTCACCGGCGGCGCGGGCGTGGACGCGGTGTACGACGGCGTGGGCCGCAGCACCTTCGACCAGAGCCTGGAGTGCGTGCGCCGGCGCGGCACGCTGGCCCTGTTCGGCGCCGCGAGCGGGCCGGTGCCGCCCGTCGACCCGCAGCGCCTCAACGCGGCGGGCTCGGTGTTCCTCACCCGCCCCACGCTCGCCCACCACGTGGCCGACCGGGCCGAGCTGGACTGGCGCGCGTCGGCCGTGTTCGGCGCGATCGCGTCCGGCGGGCTGGACGTGCGCGTCGGCGCCCGGTACCCGCTCGAGGAAGCCGCCCGGGCCCACGCCGATCTGCAGGCCCGCCGCACCACCGGCTCGCTGGTGCTGCTGCCCTGACACGCGCCGGCGCGCCGTGCGCGGACGCGCGGCGCGCCGGGGACGGCGGCGGGGTCAGCCCACCAGCGAGGCCACCGTGGGCAGGTCGAGGATCGAATCGACGGCCAGCACGAGGAACACCGCGGCGAGGTAGTTGTTCGACAGGATGAACAGCTTGAGCGGCTTGACCTCGGCCCCCGCCTTGACGCCCAGGTGCAGGCGCACGGCCATCGCCAGGAACCATGCACCGATCAGCGCGGCGCCGATGGCGTAGAGCAGGCCGGCGGCCGGGATCAGCGCGAACGTGGTGAGCACCGTCGCGATCGTGTACAGCACGATCCGGTGGGTCACCACCTGGGGCGAGGCCACCACGGGCAGCATGGGCACGCCCGCGGCCTCGTAGTCCTCCCGGTACCGCATGCCCAGCGCCCAGGTGTGCGGCGGCGTCCAGAAGAAGATGATGAGGAACATCACCACGGCCTGCCAGCCGATGGTGCCCGTCACCGACGACCAGCCGATCATCACCGGCATGCAGCCCGCCGCGCCGCCCCACACCACGTTCTGCGGGGTGCGGCGCTTGAGCACCTTGGTGTAGACGAGCACGTAGAAGGCGATGGTGGCGACGATGAGCACGCCCGAGAGCAGGTTCGTCATCAGCCACAGCCACAGGAACGACGCGGCGCCGGTGGCGAGGCCGAAGACGAGGGCCTGCCGGGTGGTGACGGTGTCGGCCGCCAGCGGGCGCTTGCGCGTGCGCTTCATGACCTTGTCGATGTCGGCGTCGACCACGCAGTTGAGCGTGTTGGCGCTCGCGGCGCCCAGCCACCCGCCGAAGAGGGTGGTGAGGATGAGCAGCACGTCGTGCGCGTCGAGGCCGCCGCGGTCGGCCAGCAGCATCGCCGGGATGGTGGCGACCAGCAGAAGCTCGATGATGCGCGGCTTGGTGAGGGCCAGGTAGGCGCCCGCGACGCGGCGCGCGCCCGCCAGCCGGCCGGCGAAGGTGACCGGCGCCGAGTCCAGCGTGCCGCGCGGCGCCCCGTCACCGGAGGGTGCGGTCGATCGCCCGTGGACGCCGCCTGCGCCGCGCCCGTGAGACTGCTCCACTATCCGCACACGATCTCCTAGTGCTCTCGACGGCGCCGCGTTGGAACCGGCATCCGGCGCGG
>CAZDSL010000176.1:0-4709 GCA_964507655.1 uncultured Mycobacteriaceae bacterium
CCGGTGAGCAGGTAGTACTTGGACTTGGCCATGCCGGCCAGCAGCGGCCAGATGATGGCGGCGTGGTCGCCGGCCGCCACGCCGAGCTTGACGTGGCCGTCGCCGATCTTCGCGTCCTCGGCGCAGATGGAGATGTCGGCCAGCAGGCCCACCACCGTGCCCGCGCCCACGGCCACGCCGTTGATCGCGGAGACGACGGGCTTGTCGCAGTCGACGATGCTGTAGACCATCTCGCTCATCTCGTCGAGCATGTGGGCCACGCGCTCGTGGTCGCCGGCCAGCCGCTCGACCATCGCCAGGTCGCCGCCCGCCGAGAACGCCTTACCCGCGCCGGTGACCACGGCGACGCGCGTCTCCGGATCCTTCGAGACGTCACGGAACACACGCGCGATCTCGCCGTGCATCTCCTCGTCGGTGGCGTTGTACTTCTCCGGCCGGTCGAGCGTGATGAGCAGGACCCCGTGCGGGCGCCGCTCGAAGGTGAGCTGGTGGTAGTCCGAGAAATCCATGATGGCCTCTTCCGTGTCGTGCGCCCCGGTGGCGGGAGCGGGGGGTGAGCGGCCGGCCGCCGCGGGGGCGGCGCGGTGGTGGTGAATGGTCAGCCAGTGTGAATGAACAGTCACCGTGAATGAACAGTCATTCACTACTCACAGTGAACCGCGTCACGGCCGATCCGTCAAGGGGTGGGCGCGAACGTGCCGCGGCGGCGGGGCCCGGGCATGCCGCGGCGGCGTGCGCGGCGGCGCGCCTATCCTCGGTGGGTGCCCCGCCGATCCCGCGCCGCCCCGCTGCCCGTGCGCGACGGCATCGGCCCCAGCCGGATCCGCCTGCCGCAGCACGGATCGCCCGCAGCCTGCACGGGCGACGCGGCGCCGGCCGCCGCCACCGTCGCCGCGTACCTGGCCGCCCGGTTCCCCGCCCACGCGGCCCGGCTGCGCGGCAAGATCGCGGCGGGAGAGGTGGTGGACGCCGCCGGCCGGCCCATCGACTCCGGCACCCCCTACGTCCCGGGCGCCGAGGTGTGGCTCTACCGCGACCCGCCGGCCGAGCGTCCCGTGCCGTTCGGCCTGCCCATGCTGCACCGCGACGAGCACCTGCTGGTGGTGGACAAGCCGCACTTCCTGGCGACGATGCCGCGCGGCCGGCACGTGGCGCAGACGGCGCTGGTGCGGCTGCGCCGGGAGACCGGGATCGACGCGCTCGCCCCGGCGCACCGGCTCGACAGGCTCACCGCGGGCGTGCTCGTGTTCACCACGCATCCCGACGCCCGGCGGCCGTACCAGGAGCTGTTCGCCGCCGGGGCGGTGCGCAAGGTCTACGAGGCGGTGTGCGCGTCGGAGCCATCCATCGCCCCGCCCACGGTGCTGCGCAGCCGGATCGTCAAGGAGCGCGGGGTGCCGCGGGCCCGCGAGGTGCCCGGCGAGCCCAACGCCGTCACCGCCGTCGAGCGGGCCGAGCGGCATGGCGGGCCCGGCGGCGGGACGGTGCGCCTGCGTGTGCGGCCGGCCACGGGCAAGACGCACCAGATCCGCGTGCACCTGGCGTCGATCGGCGCGCCCATCGTGTGGGACCCGCTCTACGGCGACGGCGCGGCGGGCTCCGCGTCCGCGACCGCCGCTGCGCCCTTGCCCGGCGGAGGCGGCCCGTCGCCGCTCGCCGACGCCGCGCCGGACTTCGCGCGGCCGCTGCAGCTGCTGGCCCGGTCGCTCGAGTTCGCCGACCCGCTCACCGGCGCGCCGCGGCGATTCGTCAGCGAGCGGACCCTGCAGCTCTGGTGAGCGGCGGCAAGCGGAGACCGGCGCCGCCCTCGGCCGGGCGCCCCCGTGACCTCACCTGGCCTCCCCCAAGGCGCCTCGCCGCGAGGCTAGGAGTCGAGGAAAGATTCCGGTCGCCTCAGCACGCCGTATCGATGCTGATCAAGCCCACCCCCCGCGGCATACCCGCTGGTCACACACCCGGCGAGTTGCGCCGCGATTCGTTCCTTGGTTCCTAGCTTCCCGCACGCCCCTCCGAGCCCCCGCACCCGCTCCTCATCAGTCACATCCGCCACTCGCGTCGTTGCTACCATGCGGCAATGGACGCCCTCACCGACCTGCTGCAGACCTCCACCACGCTGTGGGCGGGCGGCGTCATCGGCCTCGTCGTGGGCCTGGTGGTGGGCCTGCTGCTGGGCCTGCTCGTCGGCGTCCGGCGGCGGCGCAAGGACAGGGCGCCGGAGCCGCCGCGGCCCGTCGCGGGCGCCGACACCGCGGGTCCGGTGGTCCGCTTCGTCGACGCCGCCGACACCGCCCACAACGCGCTGCTGGCGGTGGACCAGAAGGTGCTGGCCGAGATCGACCTCGAGGACGCGCTGCATTCCGAGAGCCCCAGCCTGCGCCGGCTGGCCGAGTCGATCGTCACGCTCGCACAGATCCGCAATGAGCTGCGGGTGCGCGCGCCGCGGAAGGTGCTCGACGCCGCCGAGTCCGTATTCACGCACGTCACCTACAGCGCCATGGACGGCGTGGACGACGGCGAGGCGTTCAGCACCGGCTACCAGGACCGCAAGACGGCGCTGATCGAGGCGGCCCGGGCCGAGCGGGAACGGTGAGGCGGCGCGGACGTCACGCCCGCGCCGCCCACCGGACGTCCTAGCAGTCGCCGCCCCCGGGGGCCGCGCTGCCCAGGCTGCCGAGGCTCCCGGCGAGGCTCTGCAGGATGCAGGCCGACCCGGCCGAGCCCAGCGATCCGTCGCCGTCATCGGGGCCGACGATGGTCCCGTCGGACAGGCGCGTCATCTCGGCGTCGATGAAGTACGGCTCGAACGTCACGTCGGGCCCGCCGATGAGGGCGTCGACGCCGTCCGCCGTTCCCCACCAGTTGCGGGTCGCGTCGATCACGGCCGGGCCCTGGTTGAGCAGAGCCTTGCCGGTGATCCCGGTGACGCTGTTGTCGTTGAAGTCGATCGTGTACGAGCCGTGGTCCGTGCCCGACTCGACGTCCGTCACCACCCCGTACGCCGCGGTGTCGAGGGTGTTGCCCGTGACCCTGATCGACACCGGCACGTCGTCGGTGCAGTTTTCCGCGTTGAACTCGGACGTGCAGATCTTGTCGAAACGGAGCGCCCCGTATTTCACGCTGCCGTCGTCGTCCGAACCGCCCTCCGCGTTGGCGTTGATGATCGTGTTGTCCTCGACCGTGTTGCCGGTGCCGGTGATCTGCGCCAGATCGAGCGCCGACTTGCCGATGTCGGTGAAGGTGTTCTTGCTGACGTTCACGTCGTGCGCGTAGACGATGATCGCGCCGGTGTAGTCCCAGCCGCTCACGTCGTTGCCCGTGAACGTGACGGTCCCCGGCGTGGCCAGGTAGGCGCCGGAGGAATCCGTGTAGCCGTCGGTGTCGGTGATGAGGTTGTCCTGCACGTGCACGTCGCCGCAGCTCGCCCACAGCGCCCGCGACAGGCCGCCCGCGGGGCTCTTCGTGGCGCCGTCGATGACGTTGTCGCGCACCGTCAGCGTGCCGGGCTCGGGGTAGGAGCACCCACGGTAGACCGTCGCGCTGTCGAGCATGAAGCCGTCGATCACCACCGCGGAGTCCGCGTTCGCGCCCGAGCCGAGGCTGATGCCGACGTAGTCGCCGTCGGCGCCCGGGCCGGTGAACGACAGCACGGCCTCGCCCGCGGTGTCGCCGGACACGCGCGACGACCCCGCGGCCGTCGGATCCTGACCCGCCTGCGGGCCCTGCAGCGTCAGCGGCTTGGTGATGCTCAATTTCTGCGTCATCGCATAGTCGCCCGCCGCCACGTCGACCGTGTCGCCCGCCGCGGCGTTGTCGATGGCCTGCTGGATGGAGGCGCATGGTTCGTCGGCGCTGCCGCAGGTGGCGCTGTCGGCGCCCTGGCCGGCGTCCACGTGGAGCGTCGCCCCCGCCGCGGACGCCGTGGGGGCGGCGAGGATGCCGACGCCCGCCGCCAGCACCGCGCCGGCCGTCGCCGCGAGCGTTCTGCGCAGCCGCATTCCGGTGTTCATGTGCAATTCCCTGTCTCTCGTTCGGGCCACGACCGCGACGCGCCCCGACGCGCCCCACACGGGCATTTCCTCTTTTATCTGCCGCGACGGTAGCAATCCCCGGGCCGGTTGCGGGGCATTCCGGCCGATGACCGTGCAGACCGGATTCTCCGGCCCGGCCACGCGCGCATTGAAGGCATAGAATCGCAGGCAGCACCCCCGTTCGGGGCGCCGCCTGGAGGTGGCCGATGAGCACGCCGCACGCCGTTTCGGCACGCCGCTTCCTCGAATGCGTCGATGCCGCGCTCGCGCTGCCGCCGCGCGCCTTCCGCCGGGTCGGCATCCTCCACGTCGCGGGCGGCCGGAGCGCCGGATCGGGCGGGGCCGTGGAGTTGCGGCCGCCCGAGGTGGACGCGATCGCGCGGCACATGCGGGACGGAGACGTGCTCGGCCGGCTCGGCGTCAGCGAGTACGCGGTGCTGTGCGAGGGGGTTCCGGCGGAGATCATCGCCCGCGCCGACCGACTGGCCGCGTCGCTGCAGAGACGCCGGGGCGGGTCGGCCACCGTGGACGTCGCCATCGCCACCGACCGCTACGAACCGGCGCGGCTGCTGATCGCGCGGGCCCGCGCCGCCACCCCGCCCGACGACTTCGCCGGTCCGGCCACCGCGCCGGTCCCCGTGGCGCGCCGGGTGGATCCGGCGTCGTAGGGGTCAGGTGGTC
>CAZDSL010000176.1:4809-6244 GCA_964507655.1 uncultured Mycobacteriaceae bacterium
AGGAAACCATGCCCGCCGCGCCCGATTACATCGTCGCCACCGGCGACTTCATCACCGAGTGGATGGAAGATGAAAACATCAACGCCGCCGAGCTGGCGCGCCGTCTGGGCGTGACGCGCAAGCACGTCAGCGAGCTCCTCAGCGGCAAGGCCCCCCTTTCGCACCGCACCGCCCTCGGGCTCGAGCGCGTCACCGGAGTACCGGCACGCATCTGGAACCAGTACGAGAGCGGATACCGCAGCGAACTGGCCCGCCTGCACGAGGTGGACGAACTTCGCAGTCAATACGACACGGCCAAGCGGTTTCCCCTCGCATACCTGCGCAAATGGGGCTTCATCACCGCGCCTGCCCGCGATCGCGCCGAGACGGTCCGCCAGTTGCTCACCATCCTCGGAACCGCCAGCTTCGCCGCATTCGACGAGACATGGGCGAAGGGCAGCGCCGCGTACCGGCGCGCCGCGGTGGGGCACGATCACGCACCGAAGCTCGCGATCTGGCTCGCCCTGGCGGAACGACACCACGACGGGATCGACGAGGTCGGCAGCTTCGATCGCGAAGCGCTGGAGTCGCTGCTGCCGCGGCTGCGCGCGCTCACCAGGGCCGAGCCGGCCACCGCTATCCGCGACGCAACGGATCTGCTGCGCGGTGCGGGAGTCGTCCTGTGCCTCATCCCGGCAGTGCCCGGGCTCGGCATCCATGGTGCGACGCGATGGCTGCGTGGGCGCCCCGTCATCCAGCTGTCGATGCTGCGGAGAAGCGACGATCAGCTCTGGTTCACCCTGTTCCACGAGATCGGCCATGTGCTCCTGCACAGCGAGAACGGGCTGTTCCTCAACGGCGAGAGCACTGCAGCGGAGTCAGAGGCCGACGATTTCGCCGCGTCGACGCTGATACCGGCCGAGTTCGAACCGCGGCTCCCCCGCAAGCGCGACATCAGGGCGATCGAGGAGCTCGCCGAAGAGATCGGGGTGGCGCCCGGCATCGTGCTGGGGCGCGCTCAGCACGCCACTCGCGACTACGCCTGGGGTCACTCACTCAAGCGCACGATCGAGCTCGAGGCGACGTGGCCGCCGCGACGGTGACCGGCCAGGCGCCACACGGGTTTCGTCGATCGTCGGCGTGGAATTCTTCGGCGATCGGTCTGTTCCTGGCGAATCTCGGTGATCAGCCGGTACTGGTGGGCCTGCCCGCCGGACTTCCGGACGCGCCGAGGGCCGGCACACTGACCGCACTGCCGGTGTAGAACCCCGCCTACTCCCCCAGCACCTCCGCGACGGGCACGCGCAGCAACGCCCCCGACCCCGACGCGGTGACGTATAGGTCGTCTCCGCCGAAGCACAGGTTGGTGGGCATGCTCCCCGGCGGCAGCGCGTACGTCGCGTGCAGCGCGCCCGCGGCGTCGTACACGGCGATGACGTCGCCGCCGGTGGTCGCC
>CAZDSL010000177.1:0-1203 GCA_964507655.1 uncultured Mycobacteriaceae bacterium
CTGCGCGAGGCCGTGGACGCGGTGGCCGGCGCCGACGGGCTGATCCTCGTCACGCCCACCTTCACCGCGTCCTACAGCGGGCTGTTCAAGTCGTTCGTCGACGTTCTCGACCAGGACGCGCTGCGCGCGAAGCCGGTGCTCGCGGCGGCGACGGGCGGCACCGAGCGGCACTCGCTGATGATCGACCACGCGCTGCGGCCGCTGCTGGCGTACCTGCACGCCGACGTCGCCCCCACCGCCGTGTATGCGGCGAGCGGCGACTGGGGCGCCCCGGGCCTGGACGAGCGGATCACCCGCGCGGGCGGCGAGCTGGCGGCGCTCATCGAACGACGGCCGGCGCAGGAGCCGGTGCGCGACGAGTTCGCCGATCCGGTGCCGTTCGCGCAGCTGCTGGGGAGGTAGCGCCTCGGCTGCTGATCCCCGGCCGCGGCCTGCTCAGTCGGCCCCCGGCCCGCCCCGCGCGTCGAGCTCGCGCACGAGGCGGGCCGGCGCCGTCATGCGGTAGGACATGTCGACCAGCTCGGCCACCTCGTCCCAGTCGACGGGGGTGGCGTTGCGGGCGCCCGCCGCATCCCCTTCCGCCAGGTCGATGCCCACCCAGCCGTAGGGGGCCATGTACTTGGGCTCGTAGTAGCGGGGATGCTCCTGCAGCGCGAGGAGCTCCTGGGCGTCGGGCTTGACCAGGATCGACTGCGCGAACCGCCGCCCGTCCCCGCCGCGCAGCGACCCGCTGTAGGTGAGGAACACCTTGCGGGTGAAGAAGTTCGGGCGGCCGTGCGAGACCTTCTCGGCCGCGCCGGGCAGGGCGAGCGCGATCGCCCGCACGCGCGCGAGCACCGGGTCGTCCTCGTCGAACATGATCGGGTGCGGCATGGGGGCAGGGTAGCTGCGAATCGGGCTGCGCGGCAGCGGCTCCGTGCGTACGGTCACCGGCATGATCATCGTGACGAGCAACGACATCCCCGGCGCCCGCATCACCCGCACCGTCGGCGAGTGCTTCGGCCTCACCGTGCGCTCGCGCCACCTGGGCTCGAACCTGGGCGCCGGCTTCAAGTCGCTGGCGGGCGGCGAGCTCAAGGGCATCACCAAGCTGCTGCACGAGAGCCGGCAGGAGGCGCTCGCCCGGCTGGCGCAGGAGGCCGAGCAGCGCGGCGCCAACGCGGTGGTGGCCTTCCGCTTCGAGACCACCGAGTACCAGGGCTC
>CAZDSL010000177.1:1303-2927 GCA_964507655.1 uncultured Mycobacteriaceae bacterium
ACGAAGTCGGCGAACTTGCCCGGTTCGATGGACCCGGCCTCGTGCTCGGAGTGCAGCTGCCAGGCGGCGTGGATGGTCTGTGCGCGGATCGCCTCGCGCACCGACACGCCGTAGCGCGCGCCCAGCACGGTGCCGCCGCGGGTGGTGCGGTCGATGGCCGTCTGCATGTTCAGCAGCGGATTCTCCGGCGTGACGGGCGGGTCGTTGTGCAGCGAGAACCGCATGCCGCACGCCTCGGCAGCGCCGGCGGGCACCCACGCGTCGGCGCGCTCGCCGAAGAACTCGCGCAGCACCTCGCCGTAGTAGTGGATGTGTGCGGGGAAGAACGAGATGGTCACGCCCAGCGCGTGGGCCCGGCGCACCTGCTCCTCGGTGATCGACCCGCAGTGCTCCATACGCAGACGGAATTCGGTGCCCGGGTTCTCGCCCTGCACCGTCTCGTACACGTCGAGTACGGCCTCGACGGCGACATCGCCGTGCACGTGGCAGGCGATCTGCCAGCCCTGGCCCATGTACCGGCGGCACAGCGCCAGCAGCTGCTCGGCCGTGTAGTTGGCGCAGCCGCGGTGGCCGTGCGTCACGCCGATGACGTCGGCGGCGTGCCCGCCGTGGTAGGCGAAGCTGGTGGCGATGTTGCCGATCCAGGGCGAGCCGTCCGACCAGATCTTCACGCCCACGGGACGGAAGAACGGGTCGGGCTCGTCGCGGTGCGGGATAGTCTCGCGGATGCCCGAGATCTCGTAGGTCCGCATCCGCACGGGCGCGGTGCCCTCGGCGAAGAACTCGCGCACCGTCTCCTCCGCGGCGGGGCTGAAGGCCAGGTCGCCCGTCATCGTCACGCCCGCCGCCGCCGAGATCTCCAGCGCCGCCTGCAGCCGCGGGCCGAACTCGCCGTCGGGCACCTGCGCCCCCGGGCCCATGATGACGCCGGCGGCCGGGTATTCGCGGCCCTCGCCTGTGGGCTCCCCGTGCTCGTCGCGCACGTACACCGAGCCGGCCGGATCGGGCGTGTCGCGGGTGATGCCCAGGCGCTCCATGGCGGCGTCGTTGGCCCAGGCTGCGTGGCCTGAGTAGTGCATCACCGACAGCGGGATGCGGGGCGACAGCTCGGTGAGCAGCGCGCGGGACAGCGGGGGCAGGTCGTCGTTGAGCAGCGGGTCCCAGCCCGACGCGGTGACCCACCCGTCCTCCGGCGCCGCGGCGACGGCCTCGCGCAGGCGGTCGAGCACGGCCTGCGCCGAGGGACACACCGATGCGCGCAGGTCCACCGAGCCGGACCCGGCCATCACCATCTCGCCGGTGGGGTGCCCGTGCGCCTCGACGAAGCCGGGCAGCAGCGCGGCGCCGGCGAGGTCGACGGTCTCGGTGCGCGGCCCGGCGAGAGCGAGGATGTCGTCGCGGCTGCCGACCTGCAGGATGCGCCCGTCGGCGACGGCCACCGCCTCCGCTGTGGAGAAGTCGTCGTCGACGGTGAGCACGGTGCCGCCGAGGAAGATCGTGTCGGCGGTCCGGCCTGCGGGGGCCGGCGCAGTGGCGTGGGTCATGGTCGCATTGTGGGGCGGATCGGGGCGCGCGTGGCCGCCGCTCCCGGAGTGCGGCATGCGGGTGCGTCGACGAGTGGGGC
>CAZDSL010000177.1:3027-6235 GCA_964507655.1 uncultured Mycobacteriaceae bacterium
TGCAGAGTGCCTCGCGGATCAGGCTCCCGGACCCCCTCGGCTCCCCGCCCGCGCGCCGTCGAGCACGCTGCGGTCGATGGCCCGCTTGAGGATCTTGCCGGTGGCGCCCTTGGGCAGCTCGGCGGTGAAGGCGACGATGCGCGGCACCTTGTAGGCCGACAGCCTCTCGCGGCACCACGCGTCGACGCCCGCCGCCTCCAGCTCCGAGCCGGGGGTGCGGACGACGAGCGCCGCCACCTCCTCGCCGTAGTGCTCGTCGGGCACGCCCACCACGGCCGCCTCGACGATCTCCGGGTGCGCGTACAGGACCTCCTCGACCTCGCCGGGGTAGACGTTGTAGCCGCCGCGGATGATGAGGTCCTTGAGCCGGTCGACGATGCGCAGGTCACCGTCGTCGTCGAGCACGCCCAGGTCGCCGGTGCGGAACCAGCCGTCGCGCAGCGCAGCCGCGGTGGCCTCGGGGCGGTTCCAGTAGCCGGTGGTGACGGTTGGGCCCTTGACGAAGACCTCGCCCACCTCGCCCGCGGGCAGCACCGCGCCGTCGGCAGGGTCGCACACCTCGATCTGCAGCCGGTCCACGGCGTGGCCGGTCGAGCCGATCTTGGCGCCCCGGTCGATGTCGTTGAACGTGCCCAGCGCCGTCGTCTCGGTGAGCCCGTAGCCCTCGAGCAGGGTGCAGCCGAAGGTCTTCTCGAATTCGCGCGCCACCTCGCCCGGCAGCGACGCGCCGCCCGACACGGCCACGCGCAGCGTCGCGAAGTCGTCGGGCGATGCGCCGGCAGCGGCGTGCAGCATCGCGTTCCACATGGTGGGCACGCCGCACATCACCGTCAGCCTGTCGCGGCGCAGCATCTCGATCGCGGCGCCGGGCGTGAACCGGGGCAGCAGCGACAGCGACCCGCCCCCGGTGAGCGCCGCCATCATCACCGAGGCCTGGCCGAACACGTGGAACAGGGGCAGGCCGGTGCCGACGCGGTCGTCGCCGGTGCTGCGGCTGGCGCCGCCCGCGATCTCGCCCGCGGCCAGCAGATTGCGCACCGAGAGCTGCGCGCCCTTGGGCCGGCCGGTGGTGCCCGACGTGTAGAGGATGGCGGCGGTGTCGTCGAGGGGCCGGTCGACGACGGCGGCGACGGTGGCGGTGGTGGCCCGGGGCGCCTCGCCGG
Source organism: uncultured Mycobacteriaceae bacterium (assembly GCA_964507655.1). Lineage (GTDB taxonomy): Bacteria > Actinomycetota > Actinomycetes > Mycobacteriales > Mycobacteriaceae > Tomitella. The sequence goes on from CAZDSL010000177.1 coordinate 4,191, forward strand.
GCGTGAGCTGCGGCAGCGCGCGGTAGGGCACCCCGAGGGCGCGGGCGGCGTCGGCGACGGCGGTGCCCAGCCCGTGCCACCCCACTGCGAGGGCGCTGCCGGCGTCGCCCAGGTAGTACTCGGCCTCGGGGGCCGTGGCCATCGTGTTGACGGTGACGGCGATGGCGCCCGCCGCCTGGACGCCCATGTACGCCACGACGAACTCGGGGCAGGTGGGGGCGGCCAGCAGCACCCTGTCGCCGGTGCGGACCCCGTCCGTGCGCAGGCCGGCCGCGAAGGCCAGGGCGGCGTCGCGCAGCTGCGCGTAGGTCCAGTCCCCGGCGCCCTCGCGGATGGCGATGCGGCCGGGGGTGTCCTGCGCGTGGCGGACGACGGGGTCGATGACGTTGGGCATGGTCACCTCTCGGGGATGAGCACGTGTGTTGAAGTTGACGACGGGTTCAACTGTAGCGTGAGGTGAGACGTGGGTCACTCACCCTGCTCCAGGGGGTGCCCCGTCGCCGTGACTCCGGCGGCCGATCGCCGCCGGGCGGAGGCGACCAGGCGCGCTCGTCGCGCCCACCACCGGGGCCGTGTGCGGGGCCCGCCGCCGTGCGCGTGGGTAGCCTTCACCGCACACCACCGTCGACCTCCGGGAGGCCCCGATGCCAGGTTCGCCCGAGTTCCGCCCGCTGTCGCGCCGCGACCTCGACTTCCTGCTCTACGAGTGGCTCGACGTCCAGAGGCTCACCGCCCGCGGCCGGTTCGCGGAGCACTCGCGCGAGACGTTCGACGCGGTGCTCGACCTGTCCGAAGACATGGCCATGCGGCTGTTCGCGCCGCACAACAAGGCCTCGGACGCCCGCGAGCCGAGGATGCGCGAGGACGGCTCCGTCGAGCTGATCCCCGAGATCAAGCCCGCACTCGACGCGTTCGCCGAGGCGGGGCTCATCGCCGGGTCGTTCGACGAGGAACTGGGCGGCATGCAGCTGCCGACGGTGATCGCCCGGGCCGCGATGGCGTGGTTCCAGGCGGCGAACACCGCCACCTCGGCCTACCCGTTCCTCACGATGGCGAATGCGAACCTGCTGGTGCACCACGGCACGCCCGGGCAGGTGGAGGCGTTCGTGCGCCCGATGCTCGAGGGCCGCTGGTTCGGCACGATGTGCCTCTCGGAGCCGCAGGCGGGTTCGTCACTGGCCGACGTGACGACGAAGGCGGTGCGCCGGGAGGACGGGACGTACCGGCTCGCGGGCACGAAGATGTGGATCTCGGGCGGCGACCACGACCTCGCCGAGAACATCGTGCACCTGGTGCTGGCCAAGATCCCGGGAGCGCCCGCGGGCGTCAAGGGGATCTCGCTGTTCATCGTGCCCAAGTTCTTGCCGAGCGGTGCGCGGGCGGCCGACGGCGGGACGGCGGGTGGTGGGCCTGCGGGGGCCGGACCTGCGGGCACGCTGGGCGAGCGCAACGACGTGGTGCTGATGGGGCTCAACCACAAGATGGGCTACCGCGGCACGACCAACACGCTGCTGGCCTTCGGCGACGGCACGCACCGGCCGGGAGGCGAGGCGGGCGCCGTCGGCTACCTGGTGGGCGAGGAGAACAAGGGCCTCGCCTACATGTTCCACATGATGAACGAGGCGCGGATCGGGGTGGGGTTCGGCGCGATCGCGCTGGGCTACGCCGGATACCGCGCGTCGCTGGAGTACGCGCGCACCCGCACCCAGGGGCGCCGGCCCGGCGAGAAGGACCCGGCTTCGCCGGCGGTGCCGCTCATCGCGCATGCCGACGTGCGCCGCATGCTGCTGGCGCAGAAGTCGTACGCCGAGGGGGCGCTGGCTCTGGGGTTGTACTGCTCGAGGCTGGTCGACGAGCAGGCGACAGGCGAGCCGGCCGGGCGTGCCCGGGCGGCGCTGCTGCTCGACGTGCTCACGCCGATCGCCAAGAGCTGGCCCAGCCAGTGGTGCCTGCACGCCAACAGCCTCGCCATCCAGGTGCACGGCGGGTACGGCTACACCCGCGACTACGACGTGGAGCAGCACTACCGCGACAACCGGCTCAAC
>CAZDSL010000178.1:0-6224 GCA_964507655.1 uncultured Mycobacteriaceae bacterium
TGTCCAGCACGCCGACCAGCAGCACCGAGGTGCCCGCCGGGGCCTGCTCGGCGGAACCCTGCCGGGCCGCACTCTGCTCGGCGGGGGCCGCCGGCCGGGGCGCGCGGCGCAGCGGGATCCGGTCGCGCGCCACCAGCACGCGGCTGAGCGGGGTGTGCAGGATGACCTCCACCAGCGCCAGCGTCGCCACCAGTGTGGCCAGTCCCAGCACGATCGTGCGCGGCACGGTGGAGCCGGGGAAGGTGCGGTAGAGCCAGTCGATGAAGTCGATGCGGCGCAGCATGTCCAGCACCAGCGGGTGGACGGCGAAGATGCCGAACGCCCGCACCGATGCGTGGTCGACCAGGCGGGCGAACCGGCCCGTGCCGTCGCCGCGGCGGTCCTCCCACGCCTGTGCCCCGATGTAGAACAGCGCGACCACGCCGAGGTAGTAGGGCAGGTTCTGGATGCTGTACGCGGCGTAGGCGAGCTCGGGCACGCGGGAGCGGTCGCTGATGACGAAGAACAGCACGATCGACAGCGTCATGCCCGCCGCCGCCGGCAGCAGCAGCGCGCGGCCCCGGGCGCGCACCCACGGCGCGAAGCGGTCGTAGTGCACGCCCGCCAGCGCGCCGCCGACGAGGAAGAGCGCATAGGTGGGCAGCGTCTTCCACATGTGCCCGTACCACTCGAGGCCCGGGTGCCACAGGCTCAGCGTGCAGAACACGGCCGTCTGCAGCACGGCCGCGCCCGCGAGCACCCGCCCGTGCCGGCCCTCCGTGCGCCGCAGCAGCGCGCGCAGCACGGGGAAGAACAGGTAGATCTGCATCGAGATGAGCAGGAAGTACAGCTGGTATTTGGCGTCGCCGCGCAGCACGGCCCAGCCGATGTCGGAGGCCACGGTGCCCGCCCCCGGCACCGCGCCCGCGTAGAGCCAGTAGCCGACGAACAGGTAGATGACCGTCCACGCCAGGTACGGCCACAGCACGAAGCCGAACCGGCGCCGCCAGAACGTGCCCGTGCCGATGGGGCTGCGGTAGTACGCCAGGAACAGCACGAACCCGGTGACGAACACGAACCCGTACCGCGCGCAGTGCACGAGCATGGTGAAGAACTGCATGCCCTGGTAGTGCACCGGGTCCCAGTTGATCGACCCCGCCGAGTGCACGAAGAGCACCAGCACGAACAGCGACACCCGGATGAGGTTGAGGCTGTAGGCGCGGCGCCGGCGCGGCGCCGGGGTAGCCTCCTGCAGGGTGCCGTCCACCATCCTCCTCATGCGCGACCTGACCATGCCACGCTACCGGACGGTCAGTTCGGCGGCCGGGCCGGTCCGCCCCGCCGCGCGGAGGCGCCGCGGCGGCTGCGAAGATGGCCTGCGGCGCCGGCACGTCCGGCGCCTGCGCACGCCCACCGAGCACAGGCGGATCCCCCACCCATGAAGTCACTCGTCTCGATCATCCCGCTGGCGGCGGTCGACTCCGTCAACGTGCTGGCGCTGCTGGCGGTGTCGTACGTGTGGATCTCCAGCGCGTCGCGGTGGGCCTACATCCGCACCGCGGTGGCGTTCGTGGTGGGCGGTGTCTGCGGGCTCGCGCTCACGCTCGCGTTCTCGTTCACTGTCATCCTCGACATCATCCACCGGGCCCTCGACGCGCTCTCGGGCACCGTCGTGGCGGTGATCGGGCTGGTGCTGGCCCTCGCCGTCATCGCCGTGGCGGCGCGAGGGTTCGCCAAGCCGCCGCTGTCGCTGCCCGTGCACCGCCGCGTCCATCCCGCGGTCGCCTTCGCGCTGGGCCTGCTCACCTGGGCCACGCAGTCGCTCACCTCGGCACCGTTCTACGGCGCGATCGCGGTGATGGCGAAGCACGACACCCCCACTCGCCTGGCGCTGTCGGTGGTGTTCGTGGTGATCGCGCTCGCGCCGGTCGCCGTGCTGCTGGGCGCGCTGGCACTGTGTTCGCAGGCGGCCGGGCACCGGCTGATCGCGCGCGTCGAGGGCGTGCTGCCCGTGGCCTCGCGCGTGGTGTCGGCGATCCTCATCGTGGCCGGCGTCGTCGGGGCCGTGTACGCGGTGCTGCGGATCCTCGGATGAGAGCGGATCCTCGGATGGGATGAGCCCCGGCGCGGCCGATGCTTGAGGTTGACGCGGCGTCATGGTCGACACTGGCCCCATGTGGATCGGACAACTCGCCGAGCTGGCGGGCACCACCACCAGGACGGTGCGCCACTACCACCGGTCGGGACTGCTGGACGAGCCGCCGCGGCGCCCCAACGGGTATCGCGAGTACACCATGGCCGACGCGATCCGGCTGATGCGCATCCGGTGGCTCGCCGACAGCGGCGTGCCGCTCGCCGCGATCCCCGGGATGCTCGACTGCGCCGCACCCACCGCGGCCGCCGCCACGCCGCCCCGCCCGATCGAGGCCGACCTCGAAGCGCTCATCGCGGGCATCGACGCGCAGCGCGCGGTGCTCGCCCGCCGCCGCGAACGCCTGATCACGATGCTCGACGACGCGCGCCGCGGCCGCCCGCTCTCCCCGCTCCCGGCGCGCCTCGCCGACCTGTTCCGCGCGGTCGTCGACGCCGAGTCCACCCCGCCCGCCACCGCGGCGGCCGTGCGGCGCGAGCGCGACATGGTCGAGGCGCTGGCGTTGTCGGGCACGGCCCCCGACGGCATCCTGGAGGGATTCACCGCGCTGCTCGCCGATCCGCAGCGGCGCGAACGCTACCTGCATCTGCTCGGCCGTTGGGCCGCCCTGGAGCGCCGCGATCCGGCGTCCGTGCGCGACGAGACCGCCGCGATCGCCGACGCGCTGGCCGGCCTGATGGCCGGCTGGTACGACGACGCCGCCGACGCCGCCGACGGGCCCGGCGGCGACGCGCCGGCGCCGCTGCTCGGCGAGGTGGTCGCCGATCCGGCGCAGCGGGAGGTGGTCCGGCTGCTGCATGCACGGGTGCGGGCCGACGACCGGGGTGCCCCGTGACGGCGCCGCGCGCCGCGGCGCTGCTGCACCGGTGGGCGCCCGCGGTCACCGCCGCCGTGGTGGCGGCCGACGCCCTCCTGCTGGCGACCGGCACCATCACCGGCCGCGGGGCGCTGACCCTGTTCCTCGCCGTCGAGGCGCCGCTGGTGGCCGTCACCGCGACGGTCCTCGCCGTGGCCGTGCGTGCTCATCTGCGCCGCGGCGACGGCCTTCCCGCCGCGCTCGGCCGGGTCGCGGCGCGGTCGCCCGCCGCTGCCCTGGTTCGGGCCGAGCTGCGCTCCTACCGCGCGCTGTGGATGTGGCTGCGGCGGCGCTGCGACGTGCCCGCCGGCGCCGTCGCCCTGCCTGCCCGCCGCGGCACCGCCGCTCTTCCCGCGGCGTTCGCCGTGGCGATGATCGTCGAGATGGCGGCGCTCGATCTGCTCCTGCCGTGGCCGTGGCTGCGCATCGCGGTCGCGGCCGTGTCGCTGTGGTCCCTGGCGATGCTCGGCGGCATCGTGGCGCTCGGGCGGACCCGCCCGCACTACGTGAGCGATCGTGCCCTGGTGCTGCGGAGCGCCGGGCGCACGGTGGCGGCCATCGACCTCGCGGACGTCGCCGCCGCCGCGTCCCGGCGCCGGTGGTCGCCCACCACAGCGGGCGTCGACGGGACGCGCCTGAGCCTGCCGAACCAGGACGGGACCCGCCTCGACATCGCCCTGCGCTCGCCGGTGCCGGCCCGCCTCGCGGCCTGGCCCCGCCGCGCGCGTGTGCACCAGGTCGACACGGTGAGCCTGCACCTCGACGACCCGGCGCCCCTGCTGGCCGCACTCGCCCGCAGGCGCCCCGGCTGCGCCGGTGCGCACCAGGGCCCGGGCGCGGGCCGCGCCCGTGGGACGGCGGAGAGGCCCGCCGCGTCCGTGGACGCGCCGGGCCCCTCCGTGGCGATGCCCGCCGGTGTCAGCCCTTCAGGCTCGCCGGCGGGGTGAAGCGCTCGCCGTACTTCGCGGCCAGCTCCTCGGCCCGCTTCACGAAGCCGGCCTTGCCGCCCTCGTAGCCCACGATGTACTGGGCGACGCCGCCGGTCCACGCCGGGAAGCCGATGCCCATGATCGAGCCGATGTTGGCGTCGGCGGTGGTGTCGATGACGCCCTCGTCGAAGCACTTCTGCGTCTCGATGGCCTCGATGAACAGCATGCGCTCGATGAGGTCGGCCAGCGGCGCGTCGGACTTCGCGTCGCCCACGATGCCGGCCAGCCCGGGCCACAGGCCGGTGCGCTTGCCGTCGGCGTAGTCGTAGAACCCCGCCCCGCCGAGCTTGCCGGTGCGGCCGGCGTCGACGAGCGCGTTGATGACGTCGCCGGCCGGATCGGCGGGCAGCTCGCGGCCCTCCGCCTTCGCCGCATCGGCCGTCTCCTTGCGGATCTTCTGCATCAGCGTGAGGTTGAGCTCGTCCGAGAGCTGCAGCGGCGCCGCCGGGTAGCCGGCCTGCATGCCCGCCTGCTCGATGGTGGCCGGCGGCACCCCCTCGGCGACCATCGCGATGGCCTCGTTGATGAACGTGCCGATCACGCGCGAGGTGAAGAACCCGCGCGAGTCGTGCACGACGATCGGGGTCTTGCGGATGGCCTGGACGTAGTCGAACACGCGCGCCAGCGTGCGATCGGACGTCTTCTCACCGCGGATGATCTCCACCAGCGGCATCTTGTCGACCGGCGAGAAGAAGTGGATGCCGATGAAGTCCTCCTGGCGCTTGACGCCCTCCGCCAGGCTGGTGATGGGCAGCGTGGAGGTGTTCGAGCCCAGCAGGGCGTCGGGCGAGACGATGTCCTCGATCTCGCCGAACACCTTCTGTTTGAGCTCCACCGACTCGAAGACGGCCTCGACCACGAAGTCGACGCCCTCGAAGTCCTTCGCGTCCGCGGTCGGGTGGATGCGATCGAGCAGCGCTCGGGACTTCTCCTCGGTGGTCTTGCCCCGCCCCAGCGCCTTCTCCTCGAGCGTGACCGAGTACTGCTTGCCGCGCTCGGCGTTGGCCAGCTCGACGTCCTTGAGCACCACCTCGAAGCCGGCCTTGGCCGAGACATACGCGATGGCGGCGCCCATCATGCCCGCGCCGAGCACGCCCACCTTGGTGATGGGGGTCTTCTCGACGCCCTTCGGCCGCGAGGCGCCCGAGTTGATCGACTGCAGGTCGAAGAAGAACGCCTGGATCATGTTCTTGGCCGTCTGGCCGGTGACCAGTTCGGTGAAGTACCGGGCCTCGATGATGAGCGCACCCTCGATGTCGACCTGCGCGCCCTCGACGGCGGCGGACATGATCGCGCGCGGCGCCGGCATGGGGGCGCCCTTGAGCTGCTTGCGCAGGTTGGCCGGGAAGGCGGGCAGGTTGGCCGCCAGCGACGGGGTGGCCGGGGTGCCGCCCGGGATCTTGTAGCCCTTGCGGTCCCAGGGCTGCACGCCGCCCTCGGGGTTGGCCTTGATCCACGCCTTGGCCGCGGGCACGAGCTCCTCGACGCTCCCCACGACCTCGTCGATCAGCCCCACCTCCTTGGCGGCCGCGGGGCCGCGCTGCTGCCCCTGCAGCAGCACGCCCATCAGCGCGTTCTGCAGGCCCAGCAGGCGCACGGTGCGCACGATGCCGCCGCCGCCGGGCAGCAGGCCCAGCGTGACCTCGGGCAGACCGATCTTGACGCCCTTGACGTCGGCGGCGATGCGGTGGTGGGTGGCCAGCGCGATCTCGAGGCCGCCGCCCAGCGCCGCGCCGTTGATGGCGGTGACGACCGGCTTGCCCAGCGTCTCGAGGCGGCGCAGGTCGGCCTTGGCCGCGAGGCTGTGCTCGTAGATCTCCTGGGCCTGGTCCTTGCGCACGGCGAGGAGGTTGTTGAGGTCGCCGCCGGCGAAGAAGGTCTTCTTGCCCGAGGTGAGGACGACGCCGCTGATCGAGTCCTTCTCCTCGTACAGGCGGTCGATGGTGGCCGTCATCGACGACATGTAGCGGTCGTTCATCGTGTTGGCGCCCTGGTGCGGGTCGTCGATGGTGAGCACGACGATGCCGTCGGCGTCCTGCTCCCAGCCGATGATGTTCTCAGTCATGATCTGTGCAATGCCTTTCGGGGGTTCTGCCGGGAGGTTCTAGACGCGCTCGATGATCGTGGCCACGCCCATGCCGCCGCCGATGCACAGCGTGAGCAGCGCGTACCGTCCGCCGCGCCGCTCGAGCTCGTCGACCATGGTGCCGGTGATCATCGCGCCGGTGGCGCCCAGCGGGTGGCCCAT
>CAZDSL010000179.1:0-6222 GCA_964507655.1 uncultured Mycobacteriaceae bacterium
GTGCAGGGCACGGCGGCGCCGGGTGCGGCGCCTGAGCCGGGGGCCGGGCCGGACGGCCCCGAGGGCACCGCGCGCCACGCGGCGCCCCCGCAGTAGCAGGCCCGCAGCAGCACACGGCCCCGGAGCCGGAGGCTCCGGGGCCGTGTCATGCGGGGCTCAGTCCTTGAGCGCGCTGAGGTCGGTGCGCAGCAGCATGACGTTGTAGTCCGACCAGGTGGTGCCGGTGAAGTACAGGTACCGGCTGCCCGAGTCGGCCGATTCGGGGTGCATGAACGCCCCGTAGAACGACGGCACCTGCACCGGGCTGATCAGCGAGGTGGTGGAGCTCCACGGGCCGGTGAGCTGCTCGGCCGTGCGCACCACCAGGCCCTTCGTGGGGTGCGTGTACATGGCGATGTACTTGCCCAGATAGGTGTTGTACGACACCGACAGCTCGCTGACCTGGCCGTCGAGCACCACCGCCGCCTGCTCGGGAGTGTCGGCCCACCCGGAGCCGTCCCAGAAGGTGTAGGCGGAGGCGTTCTCGATGTCCTTCTGCTGCACCCGGGCGAGGCGGGCGGAGCCGCTGCGGCCCGAGGGCGTGCCGAAGAAGTACACGTAGCTGTCGGGGTCGGACACGTCCGCGTCGTGCTCGCGCACGAAGGCGCCCATCTGGAAGTTCGCGTTGCCGCCCGAGTTCATCCGCACCGACGACATGGCCACCTGCGCGGTCTTGACGGCCTTCTCCCCGGTGCCGGGCGCTGCGGCCTGCTGCGCCAGGCCCATCACCGAGCCGAACGTGGGGGTGATCCAGTTCTCGCCGTTGTCGTCCGAGTACGACAGCGCCGCGTAGTTGGTGGTCCACTCGCCGGGCGCGCCCCAGCTCTTGACCGACATGAAGTCGATGTACTGGCGGTACCCGCCGGCCGACCCGTCGTGGGGCACCGCGATGCCGGCGGTGGGGATGACGGTGTGCTCGATGCCGGGCTGCTTGAGGCTGGGCAGGATCTCCTTGGCCTGGCCGGGGGAGGCCATGGCGGCGCTGTCGATGCTCATGCCGTCGGCGAGATCGTCGTCGTCGCTGCGCAGCAGCACGTTCGAGCGCCACTGCCCCACGAGGCCGTTGCAGATGGGGTCGTCGTTGGCGCCGGTGGTGTCGCCGAAGGCGAGCATCGTCTCGCCGTTGCCGTTGTCCCACATGATGCCTAGGTCGGTGCCGACCACGTTGAAGCGCGGCACCGTCTGATTGGCGCCCGACGGGCCGGTGATGCGCCCGACCGCCTCGGTGGCGCCGCTGACGTGCGGCAGCATGCCCGTCTGGCCGTTGAGCCACGGCACCGAGTGCATGGGGCCGCCGGCCGAGCCGATGCTGCCGCTGCCCGTGACGCCGGTGCTGCCCAGCGCGCAGCCGAGCGAACCGCCGCCGAGGCTGTCGCTCAGGTCGGTGCTGGCGAGGCTCGACAGGCTGCCGCCGCCCTCGAGCGGCTGGGTGAGGGCGCCCAGCGCGCTGCTGCCGGCGGTGACGAGGCTGCCGGCGCTGCCGAGGCTCTGCAGGCCGTCCTCGCCGAGGCTGGTGCCGTCGAGGCTGGACTGGTCGGTGACGCTGGCCATCGAGCCGTTGTCGACGGGCTCGGCGGCGGCGGGGGAGGCGAACAGCGCCGCCGCGGTGGCGGCGGCGAGTGCGGCGGCGGTGCCGGTGACGGCGGCGGAGCGGCGGCGCGTGCGCAGCCGGAGCGGGTGCGGCGGGTTCGCGGGCATCGGGGTCCTTTCTGCTGCACCGGCCGGTGGCGCCCGGTGCACGCACGGCCGCACGCGGGGCGGCTGCGACAGGTGTTCCCCGGAAATCTATACGCCATGAGTCTCCGCACGGGCGGAAACCCGCGGGACGCGCGAACGCCCCCGGCCGGGATGCCGGCCGGGGGCGTTCGAGTGTGGCGGAGGATAGGGGATTCGAACCCCTGAGGGCGTTAACCCAACCCGCGTTCCAGGCGAGCGCCATAGGCCACTAGGCGAATCCTCCGACAGCAGCATAACCGGAACCGCCCGCCGGGCGCACATCGCCCCCGGGTGCGCTGCGGCACACCGGCGGGCGGGGCGCTCACCAGGGCGGACTCCCGCGCGCGGGGTGCAAGTGGGCGGGCGCGTGGCCGGATGGTTAGACTGTCTGCGGACCCCGCGCGGCGTCCATCCTGTGAACTCCCCCAGGGCCGGAAGGCAGCAAGGGTCAACGGGCTCTGGCGGGTGCGCGGGGTCCTTCACGTTCCCTGTCCCTGTCCGTTTCCGCTTCTGCCCCCATCTGTCCGGGTGCTGACGGCACTCGTCCCGCGGTATGCACGTGTGCCGGGCCCCGGGAAAGGCTCCTCACATGTGGATCGACTCCCTCGGTCGCGACGAACTCCTCGCCGAACACCGGCGCCACACCGAGAGCTACAGGGCACTGCAGGCGCAGAAGCTGGCGCTGGACCTCACCCGCGGCAAGCCGTCGCCGGAGCAGCTCGACCTCTCCGACGCGCTCCTGGCCCTGCCGGGCGACGTGCACACCGCCCCCGACGGCACCGACTGCCGCAACTACGGCGGGCTCAAGGGCCTGCCGGAGCTGCGCGCGATCTTCGGCGAGCTGCTGCACGTGCCCACCGGCAACATCCTCGCCGCCGGCAACGCCAGCCTCGAGATCATGCACGACCTGCTGGTCTTCTCGCTGCTCAAGGGCAACCCCGACTCGCCCCGGCCCTGGTCGGCCGAGCCGGGCGTGAAGTTCCTGTGCCCCAGCCCGGGGTACGACAGGCACTTCGCCCTCTGCGAGCAGTACGGCATCGAGATGATCACCGTGCCCATGCGCGAGGACGGGCCCGACATGCACGTCGTCGCCGAGCTGGCGGCGGCCGACCCGGCGATCCGCGGCATGTGGGCGATCCCCAACTACTCCAACCCCACCGGCGCCGTGTACTCGGAGCAGGTGGTGCGCGAGCTGGTGTCGATGCCCACCGCGGCCCCCGACTTCCGCCTGTTCTGGGACAACGCCTACGCGGTGCACGGGCTCACCGCGCAGCCGGCGCCGGTGCTCGACGTGCTCGGCATGGCCGCCGAGGCCGGCCACCCGCACCGCCCCTTCGTCTTCGCCTCCACCTCCAAGATCACCTTCGCGGGCGCGGGCGTGGCGTTCTTCGCGTCGTCCACCGCCAACCTCGACTGGTACCTGGCGCTGGTGGGCAAGAAGACGATCGGCCCCGACAAGGTCAACCAGCTGCGCCACCTGCAGTTCTTCGGCGATGCCGACGGGGTGCGCCGGCACATGCAGCGGCACCGCGAGCTGCTGGCCCCCAAGTTCCGCGCGGTGCAGCAGATCCTCGACGAGCGCCTGGGCGCCACCAAGGCGGCCTCGTGGACCACCCCCGAGGGCGGCTACTTCATCAGCGTCGACGTGGCCGAGGGCACCGCCAAGCGGGTGATCGCCCTGGCCAAGGAGGCCGGCATCGCGCTCACCGCGGCCGGCTCGGCGTTCCCGTACCGCGACGACCCGGCCGACTCCAACATCCGCCTCGCCCCCAGCTACCCGTCGATGGAGGAGCTGCGCGCGGCGATGGAGGGCGTGGCCACGTGCATCCTGCTGGCGGCCACCGAGAAGGCGCTCGCGCGCTTCGACGGGGCCTGACGGGGCGGCCGCGCCCGGCTCAGCCGGCGCGGTCGAGCGGGTCCACCCGCCGCAGCATCGAGCGCATCGAGAGGAAGTCGGCCAGCGACTCGCGGTGCGCGTCGCACGCGGCCCACACCTTCTCCCTGTCGGGCGTGTGGATCTTCGGGTTGTTCCAGACCACCGCCCAGCGGGCGTCCTCGCGGCAGCCGCGGGCCGAGCAGACGGGGGCCTCCTCGCCGCCGGCGGGGTCGGTGTCCGGTGTGCGGTCGTCCATGCGCCCAGTGTGCCCCGGGCCGCGACGGGCGAGGGGCCCCGGTGTGCGAATCGCCACGTAACACGGAGTGGATCCCGTCCGGTGGAATTGGTAAGAGATCGGTAATCTTGACGCGTAAGGCAGGCACCCCCGCCGGGGGCGGGGCGCGTCGGGGGGTCTGCAACTGAAGCACGAGCGGCCCGATCGGCCGTGCGCCCAGGCGCGCGGCCGGCGGGCCGGTGGCGAGGAGAAGCGATGCGAGCGTCCGGGCGGTTCCTGTTGGGGCTGGTGTGCGCCCTGCTCACGGCGGCGACGCTCGCCGGATGCACCATCGGCGGCTCGGGCGATGCCGCGTCCGGCGGCGGCGCGGCCGGCACCCCGGCGCCCCCCACCAGCGACGCGCACATCACCGTCACCCCGTCGGGCGACACCCAGGTGAACCCCACCGACCCCGTCGAGGTCAAGGTGGCCGGCGGCACGCTCACCGGCGTCACCATGACCAACCCGGCCGAGAACGACAAGGCCGTCGAGGGCGTGATGACGCCCGACAAGCTCACCTGGAAGACCACCGAGCCGCTCGGCTACGACCAGACGTACAACGTCAGCGCCACGGCCGTCGACGCGAAGGGCGTGCCCACCGACATCACCACGCAGGTGTCGACGCTCACGCCGAGCAACCAGACCAAGCTCTACTTCGAGACCACCGGCGGCGGCGCCATGCAGGACGGCGCCACCTACGGGGTGGGCATGGTCGTGGTGGCGCACTTCGACGAGCCGATCGCCGACAAGGCCGCCGCCCAGCGCGCGCTCACCGTCACCACCGACCCGCCGGTGGACGGCGCGTGGAACTGGGTCAGCGATTCGGCCGCCCACTGGCGCCCGAAGGACTACTACCAGCCGGGCACCAAGGTCACCGTGTCGGCCAAGCTCTACGGCGTCGACGTGGGCGGCGGCATGTACGGGCAGGAGGACGAGTCGATCTCCTTCTCCATCGGCGACGCGCACATCTCCGTGGCCGACGACAACACCAAGATGGTCACCGTCAAGAACAACGGCCAGGTGGTGCGCACCATGCCCACCTCGATGGGCATGGGCGGCACCGAGACGATCGGCGGGCAGACGCTCTCGTTCTGGACGCAGCCGGGCATCTACACGGTGCTGGGCATGGCGAACCCGGTGGTGATGGACTCGTCCACCTACGGGCTGCCGATCAACTCGCGGCTGGGCTACAAGGAGTCCATCAACTGGGCCACCCGAATATCCAACGACGGCATCTACCTGCACGCGCTGGCGTCCACCATGTGGGCGCAGGGCAACACCGACACCAGCCACGGCTGTCTCAACCTCTCGCCCACCGACGCCCAGTGGTTCTTCAACTTCTCGCGGATCGGCGACGTGGTGCAGGTGATCAACACCGGCGGCGCCCCGCTGCAGCTGTGGCAGAACGGCGACTGGTCCGTGCCGTGGGACACCTGGGTGGCCGGCAGCGCGGTCTGACGCCGCGCCCCGCTCACGCGTCGTTGGCGCAGCGGAATCCCAGGTTGGCCGAGGCCGCGTCGGGCGTGTTGGACGAGCGGGCGGCCACGCGGTACCGGTTGCAGTACGAGTCGTGGCACAGGAACGATCCGCCGCGCATCACCCGCGTGCCCGTGGGCGAGTCGGCCGGTCCCGCGGGGTCGCGGCGCGGCGAGACGGCGTAGTAGCCGGGGTCGAAGCGGTCGGCGCACCACTCCCACACGTTGCCCGCCGTGTTCCACAGCCCGTACCCGTTGGCGCGGTAGGCCTTGACGGGGGCGGTGGTGAGGTGGCCGTCGTCGAGGGTGTTGACGTCGGGGAAGCGCCCCTGCCAGATGTTGCAGCGCCACTCGCCGCGCGGGGTCAGCTCGTCTCCCCACGCGTACCGGCGCCCCGCCAGCCCGCCGCGGGCCGCGTACTCCCACTCGGCCTCGGTGGGCAGCCGCTTGCCGGCCCACGCGGCGTAGGCCCGGGCGTCGTTCCACGACACGTGCACCACCGGGTGCTGCGCGCGGTCGCCGATGTTCGAGCGCGGCCCCTCCGGGTGGCGCCAGTCGGCCCCGCGCACGGCCACCCACCAGGGGGTGGTGTCGAGCCGGTGCAGGATGTCGCCGGGCGCCGCGTCGAGGGCCAGGTGGAACACGGCCGAGACCCCGAACCGCTCCGATTCGGTGACGTATCCCGTCTCGCGCACGAAGCGTGCGAAGGCGCGGTTGGTCACGGCCGTCTCGTCGATGTGGAAGGGGGCGAGCTCCACCGTGTGCACCGGGGTCTCGCCGTCGGCGGCTCAGGCCTTCGGCCGCCTGCACCCGCGGTACAAGACGCCCTACGTGGGGATCGT
>CAZDSL010000180.1:0-6216 GCA_964507655.1 uncultured Mycobacteriaceae bacterium
GCCGTACGAGCAGCAGCGCCGCGACGGCGTCGACGCCCTCCTGGCGCAGTGGTCGCAGGCGCTGCGGACGGACGACGAGGCGGCGCTGCGCGCGCTCATCGATCCGCAGGCCCCCGCCGGGTTCGCCGACGCGCAGGTGCGGCTGGCGCGCGACCTGCAGGGCGTCGACTTCTCCTCCTTCGGCTTCAGCCTGGGCGACGATCCCGAGGTGTTCGTGCCCCCGCAGATCCAGGACCGGCTGGGCGCCGTCGACGTGTGGGGCGCCCCCGTGCGGCTCGACTTCGCGCTCTCGGGCGTGGACGACGCGCCCGTGCACACCCCCGTGGGCGCGATCGTCGCGCGCCGGGGCGAGCACTGGACGCTGGTGAGCACCCACGAGCTCCAGGACGGGACCCACCCGACGATGCCGGCCGGCCCCTGGGAGTACGGCCCCGTGACGCAGACGCCCGTGCCGGTGCCGTCCACCCCCGGCTCGCTCGTGCTCGCCCACACCGGCGACGAGGCGGAGGCGGCCGCGGCGGCGCGGATGCTGCCCGCGGCGATCGGCGCCGTGTCCGACTTCTGGGGCACCGGCTGGGACCGCACAGTGGTGGTGGAGATCGCCGGCTCGGCCGAGGAGTTCTCGGGCCTCACCGGCAACCCCGCCGAGCGCACCGACGTCGCGGCGGCGTCGATCTCGCTGCCCTCGGACGTCGCGGCGCACGGGCAGCGCGTGGTGTTCGCGCCCGGGGCGCTCACCTCCATGTCGGCCGACGATGCCCGGCTGGTGCTGCAGCACGAGCTCTCGCACGTGGCCGTGCGCGCCGACGTCGGCCGCGGCGCGCCCACGTGGCTGCTGGAGGGCACGGCCGACTACGTCGGGGAGCGCCGCACGGACGCCCCGGCGGCGGCCGCGCCGGTGCCGCTGGTGGCGGCCATGGTCGGGGCGCACGGCGCGCCCGACGAGCTGCCGAAGAACGCCGACTTCGCCGGGCCCAACGCCGCGCTCGCCTACGAGCTGGCGCGGTCGGCGGCCGACTACATCGTGGCGACGTACGGCGAGGACGGGCTGCGGGCCGTGCACCGCGCGCTCGCCCCCGGCGGACAGGACGAGGCCGCCCAGGACGAGGCGATGCAGGCCGCCGTGGGCGTGACCATGAACGCGTTCGCGGGCGGCTGGTCGGCCTGGCTGGGGACGCGGTTCGGCTGATCGCGCGGCGGCGGGGCGGCCCGCCCGGCGGCCCGCGCACCGCATACGGTGTGCACATGCGCAGAACGCTGCTGGTGACCAACGATTTCCCGCCGCGGGCAGGCGGGATCCAGTCCTACCTGCACACGTTCGCCGGCCGCCTTCCGCCCGGGCGGCTTGTCGTCTATGCGCCGCGGTGGCGGGGCGACTCGCACGTCCGCTTCGATGCGGAGCAGCCGTACCCGGTGGTGCGCCACCCCACCACGCTCATGCTCCCCACCCCGTTCGTCGCCCGCCGCGCGCGGCGGCTGCTGCGCGAGCACGACTGCGAGACGGTGTGGTTCGGTGCCGCCGCCCCGCTTGCCCTGCTGGGGCCCGCGCTGCGCGAGGCGGGCGCCCGCCGCATCGTCGCGAGCACGCACGGGCACGAGGTGGGCTGGTCGATGCTGCCGGGCGCGCGGCAGGCGCTGCGCCGGATCGGCGACGACGCCGACGCCATCACCTACGTCAGCCGCTACACCCGCGGCCGGTTCGCCGCGGCGTTCGGGCCCGACGCCCCGCTCGAGCACCTGCCCCCCGGCGTGGACAGCGACGTGTTCCGGCCCGACCCGGCCGCCCGGGCGGAGCTGCGCCGCCGGTACGGGCTGGGGGAACGGCCCGTCATCGTGTGCCTGTCGCGGCTCGTTCCGCGCAAGGGGCAGGACATGCTCATCCGCGCGCTGCCGCGCATCCGGGGCCGGATCGACGGGGCGGCGCTGGTGATCGTGGGGGGCGGCCCCTACGCCGAGCGGCTGCACCGGCTCGCCGTCGAGTGCGGCGTGGACGATCACGTGGTGTTCACGGGTTCGGTGCCGGGCGGCGAGCTGGTGGCGCACCACAACCTGGGCGACGTGTTCGCGATGCCGTGCCGCACGCGCGGGGCGGGCCTCGACGTGGAGGGGCTGGGCATCGTGTTCCTGGAGGCGTCCGCCTGCGGGGTGCCGGTGGTGGCCGGCGACTCCGGCGGGGCGCCCGAGACGGTGCGCGACGGCGAGACGGGCCGGGTGGTGGACGGGCGGTCGGTGGAGCAGATCGCCGACGCCGTGGCATGGGTGCTCGAAGACCGCGACCGCGCCGCCCGGCTCGGCGCCGCGGGGCGCGAGTGGGTGCGCAGCGCGTGGCGCTGGGACGTGCTGGGGGAGCGCCTGCAGCAGCTGCTGTGACGACCCCCGGCACGCGGGAGGGGCCGGGGCGCGCGCCGCGCCCCGGCCCCTCCCGCGTGTGTCACTTGGCGTAGATGGCCTCGATGTCGGACGCGTACGACTGCGCGACCACGTTGCGCTTGAGCTTCATCGTGGGCGTGATCTCGCCGGTCTCCTCGGAGAAGTCCTGCGGCAGGATGCGGAACTTCTTGATCGCCTCGGCGTGCGAGACGGTGCTGTTGGCGGCCTTGACCGCGGCGTCGATCTCGGCGACGAGGTCGGGATCGGCGGTGAGGTCGGCGACGGTGGCGTCGCCCGGCTTGCCGTTGCGCTCCTTCCACGCCGGCCACGCGTCCGGGTCAATGGTGATGAGGACGGCGATGAAGGGCTTCTTGTCGCCCACCACCATCGCCTGGCTGATGAGCGGGTGGCTGCGGAGGCTGTCCTCCAGCCCCGCCGGCGCCACGTTCTTGCCGCCGGCGGTGACGATGATCTCCTTCTTGCGGCCGGTGATCGAGAGGAAGCCGGCGTCGTCGAGCGAGCCCAGGTCGCCGGTGTGGAACCAGCCGTCGATGATCGATTCCGCGGTGGCCTCCTCGTTGCGCCAGTAGCCCGTGAACACCACGGGGCCGCGCAGCAGGATCTCGCCGTCCTCGTCGATGCGCACGGTGTTGCCGGGCAGCGGCCGGCCCACGGTGCCCACCTTGAGGTGGTCGATGGTGTTGACGGCGACGGCCGCGGTGGTCTCGGTGAGGCCGTAGCCCTCGTAGATCGTCACGCCCATGCCCCGGAAGAAGTGGCCCAGGCGGGCGCCCAGCGGCGCGCCGCCCGAGATGGCCAGCCGGCACTCGCCGCCGAGGGCGGCACGGAGCTTCGAGTAGACGAGCTTGTCGAACAGCGTGTGCTGCAGCCGGAGGAGCAGGCCGGGCCCGCCGGCGTCCTGCGCCTTGCTCCACTCGACGGCGACGGCGTCGGCGCGGTCGAAGATGGCGCCCTTGACGGGGCTGTCGTCGTGGGCCGTCTGGCGCGCGGTGTTGTAGACCTTCTCGAACACCCGCGGCACCGACAGGATGAAGTTGGGCTTGAACTCGGCGAACGTGGGCACCAGCGTGGGGATGTCGGAGAAGTGCCCCACGGTGACCTTGCCCTGGAAGGCCGCGATGCTGATCGCGTGCGCGAGCACGTGCGCCATGGGCAGGAACATCAGCGAGCGCCGGCCGCGGCGGAGCTCGGTGTGGAAGGCCTCCATGGCCCCGCGCGACTCGGCGAGCAGGTTGCGGTGGGTGAGCTGGCAGCCCTTGGGGCGGCCGGTGGTGCCGGAGGTGTATATGAGGATGGCCGGGTCGTCGGCGCGCAGCGCGGCGGTGCGCTCGGCGACGGCGGCGTCGTCGACGTCGCGGCCCTGCTGCGTCAGCTGCGCCACGGCGCCCTCGGGGGTGTCGCCGCCGGGGTCGATGCGCAGGACGCTGCGCAGCGCCTCGGCCGCGCCGCGCACCTGGTCGGCGATCGCGGCGTGCTTCTCGTGCTCGATCACGAGCAGCACGGCCTGCGAGTCCTCGAGGATCCAGGAGACCTGGCCGGCGGAGGAGGTCTCGTAGACGGGCACGGTGATGGCGCCCGCGGCCCAGATGGCGTAGTCGATGAGAGCCCACTCGTAGCGGGTGGCGGACATGAGCGCCACGCGGTCGCCCGCCTCCACGCCCGCGGCGATGAGGCCCTTGGCGACGGCGCGCACCTGCGCGGCGAACTCGTCGGCCCGCACCGGTGTCCAATCGCCGCCGGTGTGCCGGTCGAACACGGTGAGCGACGGGTCGGTCTTCTCGTAGTCGAATACCGCGTCGACGGCGGAGGCGTCGTCCGCCACCGTGAACGTCGCCGGGGACGTGAATTCCTGCACTTGTGCTCCTCCCGAGCGCTGGAGACCCTGGGTGCCGCGGCGATCGGCCCGCCGCGGCCCCGTAGCCGACGTCCGCAGGCCCCGCCGCCGCTCGATCGACGCCTGCGGGCGGCCGTCGGGCAGTGCGACCTGACCGACGGGTCAGCTCCTTCTCCGGGAAGCCTAGCGCGTGTGTGCCCCGCCACCGCAACGCTGCGCCGCGGCCCGGTGCGCGGCGGTGGGGACGAGGGGCCGGGGAGGGCTGTGCGGGCGCGCTGTGCAACGCTGGCGGTGTGACGAGCATCCAGGTCGCGGATCAGGGATTCCTCGCGGCGCCGGCGGGCGACGCGGCGGCGCTGATTCGCAATGCGCGCAGCTGGCGCCGGTGGTGGCCCGACCTCTCGCTCGAGGTGCGGGAGGACCGCGGCGACAAGGGCGTGCGGTGGACCGTGTCCGGCCCGCTGGAGGGCACCATGGAGGTATGGCTCGAGCCGGTGCTGGACGGGGTGATCGTGCACTACTTCCTGCATGCGGAGCCCGCCGGCGGGCGTGCCCCGGCGGGGGGACTCGTCGCGGAGAACCGCCGCCGCAGGGTCGCGGGCAAGGAGATGGTCTTCGAGGTGAAGTCCGTCCTGGAGGCCGGGCGCGCGGCCGGCGAGCCGCCCCGGCACCGGGCGGCAGGGTAGATTCCAGCCGAATCGGCACACCGGCGCGGCGGCGCACTGCGGCGCGCGACGCCCGGTGGGGAGGAAACGTTTCTGACGATGGCAGAGAGCACGAGCGGGTCGATCGTCGTCGCGGCGCAGCCCGACGTCGTCATGGCGGCGATCGCCGACCTGGCCGCCTACCCCGAGTGGGTCTCGGCGGTGAAGTCCGTCGAGATCCTCGACCCCGGCGACGACGGCCGCACCCGCACCGCCCGGTTCGTCATGGACGCGGGCATGGTCAAGGACACCTACGTGCTCTCCTACCGGTGGGCGCCCGACGGCCTCTCCGTGTGCTGGGAGCTGATCGAGGGCCAGTTGCAGCGGGCCCAGTCGGGCTCGTACACGCTCTCCGCGCATCCCGACGGCACCGAGGTGGTCTACCAGCTCGCGGTGGACCTCCACATCCCCATGATCGGCCTGCTCAAGCGCAAGGCGGAGAAGGTCATCATCGGCACCGCCCTCGGCGAGCTGAAGAAGCGGGTGGAGGGCTGAGCGTCCGCGGCGCCTCCGGGACCCGGCTGCAGTTCGTGGCCGGGAAAGGCGGCGTGGGCAAGTCCACCGTGTCAGCCGCCGCCGCGCTGGCCGCGGCGGAGGCCGGCGAGCGCGTGCTGGCGGTCTCGCTGGGCGACGCGCACGCGCTGGGCGACGTGCTCGACCGTGAGCCGGCGGGCGAGGGCCCGGCGCCTGTGCCGTGCGGGGGCCCGGGCACGCTGGAGCTGCTGGGCGTGGACACGCTGGAGCTGGCGGCCGGCAGGTGGCGCCTGGCGGGCGCCGTCGCGGCCGCGGGCGGGCTGCGGGAGGTCGCCGAGGCGCTGCCGGCCGAGGAGCTGACGACGGCGCCGGGCATCGAGGAGTTCCTGGGGCTGTGCGCGGTGGCCGACCGGGCCGGGCAGGGGCGCTGGGACCGCATCGTCGTCGACTGCCCCGCCACCGCGGGCACGCTGCGGCTGCTCGAGCTGCCGGCGGCCGTGTCCACCGCGCTCGAGCGCGCGTGGCCGCGGCACCGGCGCCTGGGCCGGCCGCAGACGTCCCCGCGCATGATGGCGGCGGTCGCGGCGGCCGAACAGCTCGAGTCGCTGGCCGCACGGGCTGCGGCGCTGCTCGCCGATCGGGCGCGCGTGGAGGCCGTCGTGGTGACGGCCCCCGGGCGCGTCGCCCGCGCCGAGACGCGGCGCCTGCTCACCGGCATCGGCCTCACCGGGATGCGGGTGGGCCGCCTCGTCGCCAACCGCCACCCGGCCGGCCCGGCGGCGGAGGCCGCCCGCGCCGTCGCCGCCGAGTACG
>CAZDSL010000181.1:0-6212 GCA_964507655.1 uncultured Mycobacteriaceae bacterium
CCGAGCTGTACCGGGTGGGCCTGGCCTCCGTGCGGTTCCTCATGGCCTTCGGCGACCTGATGGTGGGCTGGCGCCTGCTGCACCAGGCCGAGGTGGCGCTGGAGGCCCTCGACGGCGGCCCGTCCGAGAAGGACCGCGCCTTCTACGAGGGCAAGGTGGGCGTGGCCCAGTTCTTCGCCCGCAACGTGCTGCCGGAGCTCACGGCCACGCGCAAGATCATCGAGAACATCGACGGCGAGATCATGGAGCTCGACGAGGCGGCGTTCTGACCCGCTGACACGGCGCACCGCGCGCCACCACGTACCACTGCGGCCCGGCGACATCATCGCCGGGCCGCAGTAGGGTCTGCAGCCGACGGCCGCTGCGGCGAGCAGCACCGGCTCGAGGCGGCTCCACCGAAAGGAACCTTCGTGTCCGAGCCCCACGGCGCAGCGCCCGGCGATCCCGGCGCACCGCCCGCGCAGGAACCGGCCATCACCGCCCGCGGCCTCACCGTGGAGGGCCCCGACGGCACCGCCTTCGGCCCCATCGACCTCGACATCGCCCGGGGCGGCCTGCACGTGGTGCAGGGCCCGTCCGGCTCGGGGCGCACCACGCTGCTGCTCACCCTGGCCGGCCGCTTCACGCCCGGCGCCGGCGACCTCGCCGTGCTGGGCGAGCACCGCCACCCGCGCATCCGGCGGCAGTGCGCCATCGCCGCCTTCGAGGGCATCGACGAGATCGACCCGGCCGTGCGGGTGCGCACCGCCGCGCGCGAGCAGCTCGCGTGGAACACCGCCTGGTACCGGCGGGTGCCGCGCCTCGACGACGCCGCCTACGCGCGGCTGCTGCGGCCCGCGTTCGGCGACCTGCCGCTGCCGCCGCCGCGCGCCTACCTGCAGGACCTGGGCGAGCTCGACACCATGCTGCTGCGCATCGCCCTCGCCCTCGCCCCGCCCACCCGCGGCGGCGCCGGCCCGCAGGTGCTCGTGGTGGACGACCTCGAACAGGTGCGTTCGCTGCCCGAGCAGGTGGAGCTGGCGCACCGGCTCGCCGCCATCGGCGAGCACGTCACCGTCGTCGCCGCGGCCATCAACCCGCTGCCCGAGCCGGCCCCGTCGCACACGCTGTACGCGCTGCGCACCGGCCTGCCCGTCCCCTCCCGCACGAAAGGCGCCTGACCATGCCGGCCGGATTCTCCATCGGCTCCGAGCTCAAGCGCTTCGGCAAGGGCCGCATGCCCCGCGTCGCGCTGGTGGCGATCGTCCTCATGCCGCTGCTGTACGGCGCGCTGTACCTGTGGGCGTTCTGGAACCCCTTCGGCGAGGTCTCCCACCTGCCCGTCGCCCTGGTGAACAACGACCGCGGCGCGGTGGTGCAGGGCCAGGAGCTCAACGCCGGCGCGCAGGTCACCGACGAGCTGCTGGCGCGCCACGACCTGGACTGGCGCGAGGTGACGCCGCAGCAGGCCCGCGACGGCGTGCGCGACGGCGACTACTACTTCGCCGTGGAACTGCCCGCCGACTTCAGCGAGGCGGTGGGCTCGCCGATGTCGCA
Organism: uncultured Mycobacteriaceae bacterium; assembly: GCA_964507655.1. Lineage (GTDB taxonomy): Bacteria > Actinomycetota > Actinomycetes > Mycobacteriales > Mycobacteriaceae > Tomitella. The sequence continues at coordinate 1,537 of CAZDSL010000181.1, forward strand.
GGATCCCCGCCAGGCGCAGATCCAGGTGATCTACAACGACGTCAACAACTACCTGGGCACGGTGATCGGCCAGAACGCCATGCACCAGCTGCAGCTGGCCGTGAGCCAGAACATCAGCTCCCAGGCGGTGGACAAGGTGCTGGTGGGCCTGCAGAGCGCCGGCGACGGGCTGCAGCAGGCGGCCGACGGCGCGCGGCAGCTCTCCGACGGGGCGGTGCAGCTCGACGACGGGGCGCACGAGCTCGACGCGGGCGCGCAGACGCTCTCGTCCGGCATCGACACGGCGCACAGCGGATCGGCGGAGCTCGCCGACGGCGCCGCGCAGCTGTCCGACGGCATCGACACGGCGACGGGCGGCGTGCTCGCGCTCACCGACGGGCTCGGCCGGCTCGACGCCGGCACCGACCAGCTCGGCGCGGGCGCGCAGCAGATCAGCGACGGCGTCGGCCAGGTGGTGGGCCTGCTCGACCCGCTCGGCCAGGCGCAGACCGATGCGGCGGGCGCGGTGGCCCGGGTGGCCGACATGCTGCGCGGCAACACCGATCCCGTCTCCCGGCAGGCCGTGGCCGCCCTCGACGCGGTGCGGCAGACGCTGGGCAGCCAGGGGCTCACGCCCGCGGCGCTCGACCAGCTGCACCGGCTGCGCGACGGCGCGGCGCAGCTCTCGGGCGAGCTCAACGACCCCGACTCGCAGTACCGCAGCGGCATCGACGCGCTGGTGGGCGGCGGCGGGCAGCTTCGCGCGGGCCTGCAGCAGCTCTCCGACGGCGGGCACCGCCTGCGCGACGGCTCCGCGACGCTGCACGACGGGCTGGGGCAGCTCTCCGACGGCGGCCACCGGCTGACCGACGGCACGCACACGCTCACCGACGGGACGGGGCGGCTGCGCGACGGCGCCGGCGAGCTGGCGCAGCGGCTGGGCGAGGGCGCGGAGCAGGTGCCCACGTGGAACGACGCGCAGCGCCGGCAGGTGTCATCCACCATCGGCGCCCCGGTGGCGCTGAGCGAGACGAGCATGACGCACGCGCCGACGTTCGGGATGGGCTTCGCGCCCTTCTTCCTCTCGCTCGCCCTGTTCGTGGGCGGCATGATCATCTGGATGCTGCTGCGACCACTGCAGAACCGGCCGCTCGCCGGGCGGCTCGGCGCGGTGCGCGTGGTGCTCGCCTCGTACTGGCCCGCGCTGCTCATCGTGTTCGCGCAGGCGGTGGTGATGTTCCTCGTGGTGCGGTTCGCGCTCGGCCTGCATCCGGTGCATCCGGCCGGCGTGTTCGGCGTGCTGGTGCTCATCGGCGCGGCCTACCTGGCGCTGATCCAGATGTTCAACGTGGTGCTGGGCGCCTCGGTGGGCAGGGTGGTCACCCTCGCGTTCCTCATGCTCCAGCTCGTCTCGTCCGGCGGCGTCTATCCGGTGGAGACCACGGCCGGGCCATTCCAGTGGCTGCACCCGTGGGACCCGATGACCTACACCGTGAACGCGCTGCGGCAGACGACCCTCGGCGGCGTCGACCAGCGGCTGTGGGTGGCGATCGGCGTGCTGGCGGGGGTGCTGGTGGTGTCGATCGCGGTGAGCGCCGTCGCGGTGACGCGCCAGCGGCGGTGGACCGTCGAGCGGCTGCATCCGCCGATCACCGTGTGACCGCCGCGGCGCGGGTAGGGTCGGGCGCAGCACCGGTTCCCCGACGGAAGGGCGGCCCCATGGCCCGCGTCATCGTCATCGGCGGCCACGGCAAGGTGGCCCTGCTGCTGCACCCGCTGCTCGCCGCGCGCGGCGACGCGGTCACCGCCGTCATCCGCAACCCGGCGCACGCCGAATCGGTGCAGGCGGCCGGCGCGCACGCGCTGGTCGCCGATGTCGAGAAGCTCGAGACGGCGGAGCTGGCCGAGCTGATCCGCGGCCAGGACGCCGTCGTGTGGTCGGCGGGCGCAGGGGGCGGCGACCCGGCCCGCACCTACGCCGTCGACCGCGACGCCGCCATCCGCTCGATCGACGCCGCCGCCCAGGCCGGCGTGCCGCGCTACATCATGGTGTCCTACCTGGGCGCCGGCCCGCACCACGGCGTCCCCTCCGACAACTCCTTCTTCCCCTACGCCGAGGCCAAGTCCGCCGCCGACGCCCACCTGCGCGAGAGCGGGCTCGAGTGGACGGTGCTCGGCCCCGGCCGGCTCACCCTCGACGCGCCCACCGGCGCCATCGAGGCGGCCGACGGCCCCGGCGCCACCGTGCACGGCAGCGAGGTGCCGCGCGGCGACGTCGCCGCGGTGATCGCCGAGGCGCTGCACCAGCCGGGCACGGCCCGCCGCACCATCGATTTCGTCGGCGGAGACACCCCCATCGCCGAGGCGCTGGCGGCCCGCTGACGCCCGCCGGCCGCCGATCCGAGCGCCTGATCGCCGCCGGCGCTTGCGAACCGGCGCTCGGACCGGGTGACCGGTGCTCGGATCGGCGCGCGGTCAGCGGCAGCGCCGGCGCGGAAGCGCCGCCGCCGCTGCCAGGGCCACCGCCGCGATGCCCGCGCAGATCACGAACAGCAGCGTGTTCGCCGAGACCGCAGCATCGGCGACGGCGTGCGCGGCGCTCGCCGGCAGCGCGCCCAGCCGCGCGGGGTCCAGCGACGACGGATCGAGCGCCTCGGTGCCCGGGGCGCCCGACGCCGCGATGCCGTCGGCGAGCCGGCCGGTGAAGACCGAGCCGAGCGTGCCCACCCCCACCGCGCCGACGAGCATGCGCAGGAACGACACCGCACCCGTGGCCGCGCCCACCTCGCCGGGCGGGGCCGCGTTCTGCACCAGCACCATCGGCGTCTGGAACAGCATCCCGATGCCGGTGCCCAGCACGATCATGCACAGCATCGTCTGCCACGACGCGGTGCCCGTCCCCATCGCCGCGAGCAGCGCGCACCCGGCCACGAGGATCGCGGTGCCGGCGAGCATCGCGGGGCGGAAGCGCGCGGGCGCATCGGTCCAGCGGCCCACGAGCAGCGCGACGGCGATCGCGGGCAGCAGCATCGGCAGCAGCAACAGGCCGCTGCCCGCCGCCGAGCGCCCCTGCACCAGCTGCAGGAACACCGGCAGGAAGTTGATGGCCGCCATCATCACCGCCCCCATGCCCAGCGCCAGGACCACGGCGCTCAGGAGCACGGCGCGGTCGCGGAAGAGGGCCCGCGGCAGGAACGGCTGCGCTGCCCTGCGTTCGACCACCACCGTGACGACGAGCCCGGCCAGCCCGAGCCCGGCCGCGAGCAGCACGCGCGGCGACGTCCACCCGTACTGCCCCACCTCGCTGCCGGCCAGGACCCAGCCCGTGCCGGTGGCCGAGATCGCGGCGAGGCCGAGCGCGTCGATCCTGCCGCCGGGGCGCCGCTGCGGCATCCGCAGCAGCAGCGTCACGCCGAGCATCGCGAGCGCGATGATCGGGATGTTGAGGCCGAAGATCCAGCGCCAGCCCAGGTGGTCGGTGATGATGCCGCCGATCCACGGGCCGATGATCATCGACAGCGGGGCGACCGCGCCGATCATGCTCTGATACCGCGCCCGCTTCTCCGGCCGGGCCACGTCGGCGACGGTGGCCATGAGCCCGGTGAGCGTGATGCCCGCGCCCAGGCCCTGCACCGCGCGGGCCAGCAGCAGCGCCGTCATCCCGCCGGCGAGCGCGGCCCACAGCGACCCGGCCAGGAACACCGCGAGCGCGCCCAGCAGCACCGGCCTGCGCCCGTACTGGTCGCCGAACCGCCCGCCCACCGCGGTGCCGACGGCCATCGTCAGCAGGTAGAGCGTGGCGATCCAGGCGAGCCGCCCGAAGCCGCCCAGGTCGCCGGCGATGGTGGGCAGCGCCGTGGCGGTGACGAGCGCGTCGAGCTGCACGGGGACGAGCGCGCAGATCAGCGCGGCCATCACGGGGACGATGCGCACCGGCGGCGGGGCGCTCCGTTCTCCGGTTGCGGTGGTCAGTGCCATGACACCATTCCTTACTTGCCGACCGGCTAGTTAACGGGGCCGACGGTAGTCCGATTCCTAGCCGGTCGTCAAGTACGATGACGTGGCATGCACGGACGGCCGCGCGCTCACCCAGGCGGCCGGGGACGGAGACCGGGATGGCAGGCAGGCGCACGGACACGCGGCAGCGGATCGTCGACACGGCCCTGCGCATGTTCGTCGACAAGGGGTACGACGGCACGTCGCTGCGCGAGATCGCCGAGGAGCTCGACGTCACCAAGGCCGCCCTCTACTACCACTTCCGCACCAAGGAGGACATCGTCGAGGAGGCGTTCGCCGCCCACGAGCACCGCCTCGACGCGCTCATGCGGTGGCTGGATGCGACGCCGCCGTCGCCCGCCCGCGACGCCGAGCTGCTCGACCGGCTCGACGCGCTCTTCTCCGGCGAATCGGGTCTGGTCATGCGGTTCGGCCAGGTGAACCGGGTGGTGATGACGCGCGAGGGCTTCGGCACCCGGCACCTCGAGGTGATGTCGCGCGTGATCGGCGCTCTCGCCCGCGACGCCCAGGGCGCGGAGGGGCGGCTGCGCTCGATCCTCGCGTTCGGCGCGGTGGTGCTCGCGGCCGCGGGCCCTTCGGGCGACGAGCCCGTCACGCTCGGGGGCACCGACGCCGAGCGGCGCGCCGCCGGACGCCGCGTGGCCGGCGAGCTGCTCGCGGGCCTGCGCTGACGGCGGCCG
>CAZDSL010000182.1:0-6179 GCA_964507655.1 uncultured Mycobacteriaceae bacterium
GAACCGTCCGCGGGGGCGGGGCCCGTCGCGACGGGGCCGTCGGGCGCGGGGCCGTCCCCGCCCTCGCCGGAGCCGTCCGCACCGCCGTCGCCGCCGGAGCCGCCCTCGGCCGGCGCGTCGCCGTCGAACGACTTGGGCACCTTGCGCAGGTGCCGGTTCATCGAGCGCATCAGCAGCGCGATGCCCGCGAGCAGCGCGAGGATCAGCAGCAGGCCGATCGGCGAGGCCTTGCCGAACTCCTCGCCGCGCCCGCCGGTGAGGTCCTTGTTGCCCCAGTCGGCCAGGAACACGACGCCCTGCGCCGCCGCCAGTGACACCGCGCCCGTCATCGCCCTGCCTCCTCGTCGAGCCCGGCGAACAGGTCGTCCTCCGGGATCGTGGTCTTGACCATCGTCTTGGCCAGCTCGAATTCCTCGGTGGGCCACACGCGCTGCTGCATCTCCAGCGGCACCGCGAAGAAGTTGCCGTTGGGGTCGATCTGGGTGGCGTGGGCGATGAGGGCCTTGTCGCGCTGCGGGAAGTAGTCGCCGCAGCGCACCTGGGTGGTCACGCGGGCCATGAGGTCGCCCTGCTCCGTCTTCCAGCGGTCGAGCCACGCCGCGAACGGGTTGGGCTTGCCCGCCTCCTCGAGGGCGTCGCGGAACGTCTCCAGACGCTTGCGGATGAACCCGTGCGTGTAATAGACCTTGCGGATCTGCCAGGGCTCGCCCGCCCCGGGGAAGGCCTGCGGGTCGGCCGCCGCCTCGAACGCCGCCATCGACACCTCGTGGCACCGGATGTGGTCGGGGTGCGGGTAGCCGCCGTTCTCGTCGTAGGTGATCATCACGTGCGGCCGGAAGCGCCGGATCTCGCGCACCAGGCGCTCCACCGGGACCTCCAGCGGCTCGAGGGCGAAGCAGCCCTCGGGCAGCGGCGGGAGCGGGTCGCCCTGCGGCAGCCCGGAGTCGACGAAACCCAGCCACGTCTGGCGCACGCCGAGGATCGCCGCGGCGGCGGCCATCTCCTCGCGGCGCACCTCGGGCATGCGGTCGCGGATGCCCTCGACGTCCATGGCGGGGTTGAGGATGTCGCCGCGCTCGCCGCCCGTCAACGTCACCACCAGGACCTCGTGGCCCTCGGCGGCGTACTTCGCCATCGTCGCCGCGCCCTTGCTCGACTCGTCGTCGGGATGGGCGTGCACTGCCATGAGCCGGTAGGCGCTCACTGGTTACTTCACCTCGATATCTCTGCGGCCGGGTCGGCACCCCGGCGGGCGGGCAGCCGTGCGCCGGGACCACGCCCGCGCGCACCGCGCATACCGCATACATCGTCCCATCCCGCGCGACGGGACCGCCACCCGCCCGGCGGGCCCGGCGGGCGCGGACCGCGGCGCCGCGGCATCGTCCCCGGGCGGCACCCGGCGTGCGCCGTGACCAGTGCAGTGAGACGGGGCCTGACGTGGAGCGTGACATGCGGCGTGACGTGGATCAAAGCCCCGGGCCCGCCGGGGCGGCGGCCGCGTCACCCGTGGTACAAACGCATCTGACATGAACGATACCGACGCGGCGCGACCGTCCGCACGCTACGAGTCGAGCAGGCTCACGCCCCGGGGGCGCAAGACGCTCCTGGCCGTGCTGGTGGCGCTCGTCGTCGTCGCGGGCGCCGGCGTCGCGTACGCGTACTACAGCACCCTCGGCAGCACCGACCTCAAGGGCGAGGCGATCCGCTGGGACGACGTCGACGAGTCGACGATGACCGCCCAGATCTCCCTGACCCGCGACGACCCCTCCGAGCCCGCGATGTGCGTCATCCGCGGCCGCGACAGGGACGGCGTCGAGGTGGCCCGCCGGGAGGTCTACTTCCCGGCCACGCAGTTCGACGACACGGTGGTCACCACGTCGATGCGCACCAGCTCGCGCGGCGGGGTGGTCGACGTCTACGGCTGCACCTACAACGTGCCCGCCTATCTGGAGGCCCCCGCGCCGGCCGGCGGATAGGACCGGGCCGGCCATCCCGGGAAATCAGGCGGACCGGACCACCGGCCCGCCGGAACGCGTGGATTGTGCGCGCCCTGGTGGTACATTGGCTCCGTACACGGCTCCGTGGGGGTCGTGTACTGCTGCATTCACGACTGCTGCACCAACGGCATCCGCACTCGAGGCGGCTGCCGGAGCGGACGCGGGGCGTCGGGGCCCAGGCCCCGGAGCCGCAGCGCCGTTCCGACAATGAACCGACCCCGTGGCGTCACCGCACGTCACGGGTCGAGGCCGTAGCGGGCACCCGGCAACTCCGCCGGGCGCACGCCCGCGCGGCCCCGGACAACCATGGAGCGACCGACATGACTGATACGCAGGAGACCTGGCTCACCCAGGAGTCGTATGACCGGCTCAAGGCGGAACTGGACGGTCTCATCGCGAATCGTCCCGTCATCGCCGCCGAGATCAACGAACGCCGGGAAGAAGGCGACCTCAAGGAGAACGGCGGCTACCACGCGGCACGCGAGGAGCAGGGCCAGCAGGAGGCGCGCATCCGCCAGCTCCAGGAGCTGCTGGGCAACGCCAACGTGGGCGTGGCCCCCACCAAGTCGGGCGTCGCCCTGCCCGGCTCCGTGGTCGAGGTCTACTACGGCGACGACGAGTCCGACACCGAGAAGTTCCTCATCGCCACCCGCGAGGAGGCCTCGTCGGACGACGCGCTGCAGATCTACTCCCCCAGCTCCCCGCTGGGCGGCGCGCTCATCGACGCCAAGGTGGGCGAGACCCGCGAGTACGTGGTGCCCAGCGGCAAGACCATGAAGGTGACGCTGCTCAGCGCCGAGCCGTACCAGGGCTGACGGCCCCGCGCTCAGCCTCCGCCCCGCGCCGCCCTTCGGCGGGCGCGGGGCGGAGTTGCATGCGGGGGTGCCGGCCCGGGGGCGCTGGCGCCGGCGCCCGGCCCGGATGCGTTCGGTTAACCCTTGGCGGTTTCAGGGGTGCGAAATCAGCCAAGGGTTAACCCAACGCAGGGGCGCGCGAGGGCGGGGCGCAGCAGGACACGGCCGGCCCTCAGCCCAGCATGCGGAAGTCGGCGAAGTCGAAGCCCGGCACCACCACGCACCCCACCAGCGCCGCCGCGTCGCAGGCCGGGCGCGCCCGCTGCCAGCATCCCTCCGGCACCACCGCCTGCGGCCGCTCCCCCTCCTCGACGGCCCCGCCCACCAGCACGGTGACAGGGTCGGCGGGCGCGTCGCCGGTGCCGCCCAGCTCGAGGGCGACCGGCCCGCCGCGGTGGTGCAGCCACAGCTCGGAGCCGGGCACGCGGTGCCAGGCCGACTGCTGCCCGGGCGCCAGGCAGAACAGGATCGCGGTGCCGGCCGAGCGGGCGCCGCCGCACCCCGGCGGCAGCACCTCGGCGGGCAGGTTCCACCGTGCGCGCCAGGTCTCGCGGTACCACCCGCCCTCCGGGTGCGGCGCGAGGCCGAGCCCGCGGGCCCAGCCGGGAAGCTCTGCGCGACGGTCCATGCCCCGATCCCACCGCACCCGGCGGCGCACCGCATGGCGACGCGCCGTCCCCGCGAATGGTCACAACCGTGTGACGCCGCTCACCGACTCCGTGGAAACTCGCTACAATCGGTGGTGAGCCCAACAGAAGGCGGGGCCCTCACCTTGACGATGCCGCAGCATATCCACGGGGCATCGCACGAGGCGCAGTGCGCCCAGTGAGTTGTGACTCCCGGCCGCCGTCCCGCACGGGGCGGCCTGAGGTTTCACCGGAAAGGGTGGTGAGGATATGGATTCCACAATCCGCAATGGCCGATTCGAGGCCCGCACAGAGAACGAGGCGCGCACGCGCACGCTGGCGGAGTACATGGCCGACCACCCCATGAAGGGCATGTTCCCGCCCACCAGCGAGCGTGCCACCCGCATCATCATGGCGATCAGCTACCTGCTGATCCTCGCCGCGATCATCTACATCGTGGTGCGCGCCGTGTAGCCCCCGGCCCGCATCCGCGTCCCCCGCACCGCCCCGGCGGCGTGGGGGACGCGCGCGTTCGGGGCCCGGAGGCGCATCGATCGCGGGGCTGCCGTCAGACCTGCGCCGGCCCGCTGCCCAGCTCCCGGCGACGCGTCTCCCGCGGCAGCTCCACGGTGAGCCGGTGGGTCAGCTCCACCTCCACCTGCGACCACGCCGTGTCGTCGGTGTTCTCGCGGGAGCGCAGCGTGACGGACGCGTCGGCGTCGGGCATGAGCAGCGCGGGCGGCACGCGCAGCACGCGGGCCAGGCTGTAGACGGTGGACATGTGCGGGTCGGCGGAGCCGCCGTCGCGGCTCGTGTTGCGCTCGAGGTTCGACACCTGGTTGCGGTGCAGCCCGCTCAGATGCGCCAGCTGCTCCTGCGTGAGGTTGCGGTGGCGGCGGATGAACCGGAGCCGACGGCTGAACGAGTAGCCGTAGCTCGGCCACTCCATCGCGTCGTCGGTTTTCGCCACGCGCTTACGTTGTCGCAGGCACGACGTAATGTCTGCACAGTGCGTTGTGCGCACGCTGTGATGCGTCGCCGCGCCCGCCCACGGCCCGCGAAAGGCAGGACACGCCCGGCATGCACCCCACCCCGCCCGTTCCCGCGCCCCCGCCCGCCGGGGCGCCGCCCGCGTGGACGTTCGACGCCGACCCGCAGGAGTTCCGGCTGGCCGCCGAGGCGCTGCGCATCCGCATGGCGGGCCTGCACGATCCGATGGTCGCTGTCACCTCCAGCGAGGTGCGCCCGCTGCCGCACCAGATCCGCGCCGTGTACGGCGAGCTGCTGCCGCGCACCCCGCTGCGGTTCCTGCTGGCCGACGATCCCGGCGCCGGCAAGACCATCATGGCCGGCCTCTACGCCAAGGAGCTGATGCTGCGCGGCGACCTGGCCCGCATGCTCGTCATCGCTCCCGGCTCGCTGGTGACGCAGTGGCACGAGGAGCTCGCCACCCGCTTCGACATCCACGCGCACCTGCTCGACCGCGCCACCGTCGACGCCTCCCCCGGCGGCGATCCGTTCCGCCGCCACCCGCTGCTCATCGCGCGGATGGACCAGCTCGCCCGCGACGACGCGCTACTCGCCCGCCTCGAGGCGTCGGAGTGGGACCTCATCGTCGTCGACGAGGCGCACCGCATGTCGGCGCGCTGGTGGGGCGGCGAGCTCAAGACCACCCGCCGCTACCGGCTGGGCCGCTCGCTCGACGCGATCACCCGGCACCTGCTGCTCATGACGGCCACCCCGCACGCGGGCAGCGAGGAGGACTACCAGGCGTTCCTGGCGCTGCTCGACCCCGACCGCTTCGCCGGCCGCTACCGCGCGGGGGCGCACACGCTCGACACCACCGGCATCATGCGCCGCATGGTCAAGGAGGACCTGCTCACCTTCGAGGGCACGCCGCTGTTCCCGGAGCGCATCGCCGAGACGCTGCCCTATGCGCTCTCCCCCGCCGAGCGCGAGCTGTACGAGGCGGTCACCGAGTATGTGCGCACCGAGATGAACCGCGCCGAGGCGCTCTCGGGCGCGCAGGGCCGCACGGTGGGGTTCGCGCTCACGGTGCTGCAGCGCCGGCTCGCGTCCAGCCCACACGCCATCGCCCGCTCGCTGGCCCGCCGCCGCGACCGGCTGCGCCGCCGGCTCGACGACCTCTCCTCGGGCCGCGCCGTCACGCACGACGCCCCGCCCGCCGACGTCACGCTGCTGGGCGACCCGGACGACCTCGACGCCGCCGAGACGGAACTGCTCGAGGAGCAGGTGGCCGACGCCGCCACCGCCGCGCAGACGGCCGCCGAGCTGCAGGTGGAGATCGCCCGGCTCGAGCAGCTCGTGGAGCTGGCGGTGTGGGTGCGCGACACCGGCCAGGACCGCAAGTGGGCCGAGCTGCGCGCCCTGCTGCTCGACCGCTCCTTGCTCACCGGCCCGGGCGGTGCGCCGCGCAAGCTCATCGTGTTCACCGAGCACCGCGACACGCTCGATCACCTGGCGGCGCAGATCGAGGGCCTGCTGGGCCGCCCGGGAGCGGTGCTCACCATCCACGGCGGCACCCCGCGCGCGCGGCGGCACGAGGTGCGCGAGCGCTTCACCCACGACCCCACCGCCCAGGTGCTCGTGGCCACCGACGCCGCGGGCGAGGGCCTGAACCTGCAGGCCGCGCACCTGATGATCAACTACGACCTGCCCTGGAACCCCAACCGCATCGAGCA
>CAZDSL010000183.1:0-6134 GCA_964507655.1 uncultured Mycobacteriaceae bacterium
GGCCGGGGAGCGGCTGGGCCGCGGCACCGACCGCGCCCGGTCGCGCGCACTGGTGGCCGTCGGCGTCGCCGGCATCGTCGTGGTGCTCGCCGGGCTGCTCGTGGCGGTGGCGCTGCCGCGCGGCTGGTACCTGCTGCGCACCGGCCCCTACACCGCGCAGCTGGCCGACGCGGCGGGCCTCGAGGCGGGCGATCCGGTGCTGGTGGCGGGCGTGCCCACCGGCAAGGTCGAGTCGGTGGAGTTCGCGGGCGACCACGTCGACGCGCACTTCCGGCTGGACGACGACCGCCCGCTGGGCGGGAGGACCACCGCGGCGGTGCGACTGCAGACGATCCTCGGCCGGCGCTACCTGGAGGTGCGGCCGGCGGGGCACGGCGAGGTCGGGCCCGGCCGCACGATCCCGCTGGCCCGCACCACCGTCCCCTACAGCCTCGACGACGCGGCCACCGCCGCCACCGCCACGGCGCAGGGGCTCGACCCCGACGCGCTCGAGCAGATGGTGCGCACCCTCGGCGACGCCGTGCCGCACGATCCGGACGCCTTGCGCCGCGCGGTGACGGGCGTGGGCGCGGCGGCGCGGGCGATGAGCGACGACGGCGCGCAGCTCGACCGCCTGCTCACCTCGGCGCGCTCGGTGGCCGGCCTCGTCGCGCGGCAGGACGCCTCGCTCGATGCGCTCACCTCCGACGCCCGCACGGTTTTGGGCTCGCTCGCCGACCGCCGCGCGGCGCTCGGCTCGCTGGCCGCCGACCTGCGCACCATCCTCGGGTCCGCCGACCGCATCCTCGCCTCGGCCGACGCGTCGGGCGAGGGCGGCGAGGGCGGGCTGGGCGAGCTGGCCGCGAACCTGCGCTCGGTGCTCGGCACCCTCGAGCGCAACGGCGACGCCATCGACACGGTGCTCGAGCAGCTGCCTTCGGGCGTGCGCGCCGTGGTCGACGCCAGCGGCAACGGCCCGTGGGTGGACGTCTCGGCCGCGGCCGGCCCGATCCCCGACACGCTGCTGTGCGTGCTCGGCCTGGCGAAGGACTGCCGGTGAGCGCCCCGGCGGGCCGCGGCAGGCGGTGGGCGGTGCGGGCCGCGGCGCTGGCCTGCGTGGCCGCGTTGGCGGCCACGGCCGTGTGGTTCGTGTTCCTGCGCGGCCCCGCCTCGCGCACGGTGGTGGCCGACTTCACCCGGGTCGAGGGCGTGTACCCGGGCAGCGACGTCGCGGTGCTGGGCGTGCCGCTGGGGCGGGTCGAGTCGGTGACGCCGCACGGCGCGGCGGTGCGGGTGACGATGACGCTGCGCAGCGACGTGCGCCTGCCCGCCGACGTGCAGGCGTACGTGATGAACCCGTCGGTGATCGGCGCGCGGTTCGTCCAGCTGGGCCCGGCCTACGGCGGGGGCCCCGAGTACACCGACGGAACCGTGATCCCCACCGCTCGCACGCACGCCCCCATCAACTGGGACGACCTGCTGGGCAGCCTCGACACCATCGCCGACGCGCTCGGCCCCGGCCGCGGCGACGTGGGCGGGGCGGTGAACAGCCTCGCCGCCGCCACGGACGGGCTGGGGCCGGCCCTGCGCCGGGCCCTCGACGACATCTCCTCGGCGACATCGCTGGTGGGCGCCCGCGCCGGCGACATCGGCGCGCTGATCGACGACCTCGACCGCATCGCCACGGCCTTCGGCGCCCGGCAGGGCCGGGTGGGGGACCTGGTGCGCTCGCTCTCGCTGCTGGGCGACGAGCTGCAGCGCCAGGACCTCGACACCGCCGAGCCGCTGGCCAGGCTGCGCGGCCTGTTCGACCGGCTCGACGCTCTCCTCGCGGAGCACGGCGACGACGCCTCCGCGGCGCTGGGCGACGCGCGCGCGGTGGCGCAGCGGGTGGCGGACCGGCCCTCCGGGGTGGCCGAGCTGCTCGACCTGGTCCCGCTGGCGCTGCAGAACATCGGCAACGCCATCGGCGACGACCACCGCGCCCGGCTGCGCCTGGACGTCTCGTCGAGCGGCGACCAGCTCGCCGTCACCGCCGAGATGTGCCGGCGCTTCCCCGGGCCGCTGTGCGCGGCGCCGGGGCTGACCAATCCGGTGCCGATCCCGCTCAGCCGCTCCGATCCGCTGGGCCCGCTCGAAGGGGGACGATGATGCGTGCGCGCGCAGGCGCCGCCGCGGCGGCCGCGCTGCTGGCGGCGGGGGCCGTGGCCGGCTGCGGCCCGGGCCTGCAGGACCTCCCCGTGGGCCGCACGGCGCAGGGGCCCGACTACCGGGTGACGGCGGTGTTCGACCACGCCGACAGGGTCGTGCCCGGCACGCCGGTGCGCATGGGCCAGGAGGTGATCGGCCGCGTGCACGGCCTCACCACGGACGGCCGCACGGCCCGCGTGGCGCTGAGCCTGCGGCGCGACGTCCCCGTGCCCGCCGGCGCCTCCGTCACCATCGAACTGCCCTCGGCGCTGGGCAACCCGTTCCTGCGCGTCACGCCGCCCGCGGGGCCCGCCGGCGCCACGGGCGTGCTGGGCGACGGCGACGAGATCCCCGTCGCCCGCACCGCGGTGGGGCCCCAGATCGAGTCGAGCCTGGCGGCGCTGGGGCTGCTGCTCACCGGCAGCGGCCTCGACCAGCTGCGCACCGTGCTCACCGAGCTGGACGCCGCGTACGGGGGCCGCGGTGCGCAGGTGCGCGAGCTGCTCGACGACGCCGGCTCCCTGGCCACCGACGTCGAGGCGCACCGCGACGACCTCGAGCGCACGCTCGCCGCCGCCGACGCCGCGGCCGGCACGCTCGCGCAGCACCAGGACGTGCTCACCCGGGCGCTCGACGCCGCGGCCCCCACCGTCACGGTGCTCGCCGGTCAGGACGACGCGTTCGGCCGCCTCCTCGACGCCGGGGCGGGCATCGCCGCGCAGGCGCAGGGCGTGCTCGACGCCGCGGGGGACGACCTGGGCGCCGAGATCGACGGCGCCGCGCGCGTGCTCACCGCGCTGCGCCCCTTCGACGACACCGACGGCCCCACCCTCCGCGCGGCCGGCACCTTCGCCGCCGGCTTCACCTCGGCCGTGCGGGGCGACTATCTCGTCTTCGACGGCGCGCTCGACGTGCCCGAATCGGTGTACGAGCTGTGGTCCGGCGGCACGCCCGCGCCGCTGCCGGGGGCCGCCGCGCCGCCTCCGGGGGGCACGCGGTGAGGCGGGCGCTGGTGGTGCAGCTGGTGGCGTTCGTCGTCATCGGGGCGGCGGCCACGGTGTTCGGGGTGCGGTACGTGGCGGGGCCGCAGAGCTTCGGCGGCGCGATCGGCATCACCGTGCGGGCCTACGCGGCCTTCGGACTGGGCCCCGGGGCCTCGGTGACCTACCGGGGCACGCCCATCGGCGAGGTCACCGGCGTCTCGCTCGCCCCGCCCGCGCGGCCCGGGGGCCCGGGCGTGGCCATCACGGCCGACCTCGACCCGGGCACCGAGGTGCCGCGCACGGCCACCGCGAAGGTGGTGGCGGCGAGCGCGCTGGGGATCCCGGCGCTCGACCTCGCCGCCGACACGGCCGACGGCCCCTACCTGGCCCCGGGCGGCGAGCTGCTCGCGCCGCGCGCAGAGCAGCCGGTGCCGCTGGGGCGCCTGCTCGCCGACGCCTCGGCTCTGCTGGGCGGGGTGGACGCGGACGCGGTGCGGTCGCTGGGGCGGACCCTGGGCACCGCGCTCGACGGCGCCGGCCCCACGCTGCGCGGGATCCTCGACGACACCGACCGGATCTCGGCCATGCTCGACGCGCACGCCGGGCAGCTGGCGGGGCTCGCCGACGCCGCCGTGCCCGCCGTCGACGCGCTCGCCGACGCGTCCGGGGGCTTCCCGGGCGCCGTGCGGGCGGCGCGCCGGGCGGCCGACGGGCTCGCCGACGGCAGCGGCACGCTCGGCCACCTGCTCGACGAGGCGCCGGCCGCCCTGCAGAAGGTGGGTGCGCTGCTCGACGGCTCGCGCGCCGACATCCACGGGCTGCTGGCGGCGGCGGGCACCGTGGGCGGGATCGCGGGCGACAGGCATGCCGCACTGACGGCCGGGCTCGACGCGTTCCCCGCCACGCTGGCGCAGCTGTCCTCGGTGGTCAACGGGGGCCGCGCCGACTTCGTCCTGGTGGGCACGCAGGGCCCGGCCTGCTACTACGACACCCCGCGGCGCGCCGTGGGCGACACCTCCGAGCGCGACGCGGCGCTCGACCTGTACTGCCCGCCGGGCGAGGACCTCGAGCAGCGCGGCTCGCGCAACGCCCCGCGCCCCGACGGCCTGGGCCTGCAGGGCGCCACCCGGCCGGGCACCCGCATCGGTCCCGACATGGCCGACGACCCGCTGCTCATCCCCACCGGCGAGGCGTGGCTGCGGAGCCTGCGCGGCGGCTGACGCCGGTCAGCGGGGGGTGACCCAGGTGGTGATGCGGGCGCGCACCACCTCGGTGCCGTCCCGATCGACGATCCGCACCGGCACCGTCATCTCCGCGCCCTCGGTGATCGCCGCGAAGTCGGGGATGCCGGCGCCCTCGCGCAGGTCGGCGATGGCGCGCAGGCCGGTGCGGGCCTTGGCCAGGTACTCGACCTCCATCCCCTTGGGGATCCAGCGGTGGGTGGCGGGCACGGTGGCCTCGCACAGCATGCCCATCGCCACCTCGGCGAGGTTGCATGCGGCGATGGCGTGGAAGGTGCCCAGGTGGTTGTGCACGCCCCACCACCGCGGCGCGACGGCCTCGCAGTAGCCGGGCTCCATCACCCGAACGCGGGGCAGCACCGTGGCGAAGTACGGCACGCGCGCGCACAGGCCCAGCGAGAACAGGACCTCGCCGACCGGTCCCGCGGGCAGGCGCCGGCGCAGGCGTAGTACGGCGCCCGGCGCGGCGGGATCGGCGCCCGGCGCGGCGGGATCGGGGCCGGTGGGGCGGGGTGCAGTGGTCATGGGGTCCTCCCGGGGTGGTCCAGCGGCTTCTTACTCTAGGGTAAGTTGCGGCGCCGGGGGAGGTGCAGGACGGCACGGCCGGCCCGTGCGGGCCGGCCGTGCCGGGGTGCTGCGGGGTGCCGATCAGCGGTTGGCCAGCATGTCCTGGAACGTCTGCTGGATCTGCGCGGCGTTGGGCGAGCCCAGCGCGCCGCCGATGATCATGCCCGGGATGCAGCCGAAGGCGAGCAGCCAGCAGCCGACGAACGAGCCGACCGCGGCGCCGAACGCGCCGCCGTTCTGCACGCCCCACAGCCACTCGCCGACGAGCTTGTTGAACTGGCCCACGGCGTCGGCCTCCACGCGCTGCACCGTGAGCGTCCGGCCGCCGTCGCCGATGCGGGCGTCGATCGGGGCGGCGACGTCGGTGCCGGGCAGCGTGAGCGGGATCGATTCGACGACGGCGCCCGAGGCGTCGCGCACGTCGATGGCGCCGTTGCCCTGCGTGAAGGAGAAGGCGCCGGCGTCGAGGATCAGCGCGTCGGACTGGCCGTCCACCGCGGCCGCGGGGGACTGCTGCGCGGCGGGCGCCGCGCCGGCGCCGGTGGCGGCGCCGACGGCGAGGGCGGCGGCAGAGATCGTGGCGATGGCGGCGCTGCGGCCGAGACGGGTGAGGTTCATCGTTGCGCTCCGTTCGTCGTGTGCCGGCGCGCGCGGTGCCGCGGCCGGGTGTTCCGTCACACGAGATCATATTTCTTCCGCTTGTGGAAATCCGCGTGTTTCACCAGGCCGTCCGGATTCCGGCCGGTCCCGGCGGCGGCGCCCGCCCGCGGCCGCGGGCGGGGGTGACGCGATCCGCAGGCCCGCGATTTGTGGGGGAGGGGCGCGTCGGGCATACTGTGGGGGTTGCCTTGAGCGCGTGTCGCCCGGGCGCGGCCCCGTGCTGGAGCCGGAACACCGTTCCGGAGCCGGCGGCGCCGCGGTCCGAGGGGGGTGCGTGCAGGCGGGCGCGGCCGCTCCGCTAGAGTGGTCGCCCGGCCGTACCGAGGCCTGTGTA
The DNA here is from genome assembly GCA_964507655.1 of uncultured Mycobacteriaceae bacterium. Lineage (GTDB taxonomy): Bacteria > Actinomycetota > Actinomycetes > Mycobacteriales > Mycobacteriaceae > Tomitella. The sequence continues at coordinate 5,955 of CAZDSL010000183.1, forward strand.
CGACGTGCCTGCACGAGCCCGCCAAGCGGGTGCGGCCGGTGCGTTCTCCGCAGGTGCGGTGCCCACCACGGGGCCTCCGGAAGGGGGCCGCGGTGGCGTGCGCGTGCACTGAGGAAGAAGCGAGCGGGCGACACGCCCGACCGCGTGTACCGGTGGACCATGACAGATGAACAGCGGCGA
>CAZDSL010000184.1:0-6131 GCA_964507655.1 uncultured Mycobacteriaceae bacterium
GCGGGGCCTGCAGCGCGCGGGCGTGGCCGGGGCCCTCGCGGTGGTGGCCGTGGTGCTGGTGCTGCCGCCCGCGAGCCTGCTGCTGCGCTCGCTGCGGGCCGACGGCGCATGGTCGCTGCACGCCTACCGGCTGCTCGCCGAGCCCGTCGCGGGCATCCGTCCGCTCGACGCGGTGGGCACCTCGCTGCGCATCGCGGTGGACGCCGCGCTGCTGGCGCTGGTGCTGGGGCTGCTCGCCGCGGTGGCGCTGCAGCGGGGCCGGGGGCGCGGGGCCGGGCTGGCCGACGGGTTCATGATGCTGCCGCTGGGCGTGAGCGCCGTGACGGTGGGCTTCGGCATGCTGGTGACGATGGGCATGCTGCCGGGCGACCTGCGCGGCTCGCAGATGCTCGTGGTGATCGCGCAGGCGATGATCGCGCTGCCGCTGGTGGTGCGCACGCTGCTGCCGGCGTTGCGCGGCATCGACGAGCGGCTGCGGCACGCCGCCGGCGTGCTCGGCGCCGCCCCGCTGCGGGTGTGGTGCGGCGTCGACCTGCCGCTGGCGGCCCGCTCGCTCGCCGCGGCGGCGGGCTTCGCGTTCGTCGTCGCGCTCGGCGAGTTCGGGGCCACGTCGTTCCTGGCGCGCGCGGACGAGCCCACGCTGCCGGTGCTCATCGGCAAGCTCATTTCGCGCCCCGGTGCCGACAACATGGCCGCCGCGCTCGCGTGCTCGGTGGTGCTGGCGGCGGTGACGGCCGCGATAGTCGCGGTGATCGAGGGGGTGAGGGTGGCCGATGCCTCGGAGTTCTGAGGCGCGCGCGGCGCGCCTGGAGGTGCGCGGGCTCGCGGTCGACTACGGGCGCGAGCGCGTGGTGGACGGCGTCGACCTGGCGGTCGGCGGCGACGACGCCCGGGTGGTGGCGCTGCTCGGGCCGTCCGGCTGCGGCAAGTCGACGCTGCTGCGCGCGCTCGCCGGGATCGAGCCGGTGGCGGCGGGCACGGTGCGCTTCGACGGCGCCGACCTGGCCGGGCTGCCGCCGCACCGGCGCGGCTTCGGGCTGGTGTTCCAGGACGGGCAGCTCTTCCCGCACCGCACTGTGGCGGGCAACATCGCCTACGGCCTGCGGGGGCCGCTGGGGCGGCCGCGCGGCACCCGGGCGGAGCGCGCCGATCGGGTCGAGGAGCTGCTGGCGCTGGTGGGCCTCGAGGGGCTGGGCGGGCGACGCGCCGGGGAGCTGTCCGGCGGCCAGGCGCAGCGGGTGGCGCTGGCCCGCGCGCTGGCACCGCGGCCGCGCCTGCTGCTGCTCGACGAGCCGCTGTCGTCGCTCGACCGGGAGCTGCGCGACAGGCTCGCCGTCGACATCGGCCGCATCCTGCGCACCACGGGCACGCCCGCGCTGGTGGTGACCCACGACCACGGCGAGGCGGCGACGCTCGCCGGCCGCATCGCCGTGATGCGGGCGGGGCGCATCGTGCAGGAGGCGCCTCCGCGCACCCTGTGGCGCTATCCCCGCGACGACGAGACGGCCCGCTTCCTCGGCTATCCGGTGCTCGTCGACGGCGAGGCGCGGGGTGGCACCGCCCGCTGCGCGCTCGGCGCCGTGCCCGTCGTCCACCCGGACGGTCCGGTGCGGCTCGGCCTGCGCGCCGAGTCGCTGCAGGCGCACGCGCTGCGGGACGGGGACGCGCGCGCGGGCGCGGAGGCCGGCGGGCCGGATGCCGGCGGGCCGGATGCCGGCGGGCCGCCGGTGGAGGCGTGCGTGCAGGCGGTGACGGCGCTGCCCTCGCGCACGCTCGTGTCGGTGCGCCTCGGTGCGCCGGGCGGCGCAGCGGCGGACGGCGCCGGAGGCACAGCGGCGGACGGCGCCGGAGGCGCAGCGGCGGACGTGCCCGGCGACGTGACGGCCACCTACGTCTCGGAGGGCGCGCCGCGGCCCGGCGACCGGGTGCGGCTGCGGCCGGTGCCGGGGCTGGTGGCCGTCGTCACCGGGGCGTCGGTGCGCGAGGTGGCGGCCGGCGCCATCGTCCGCGACGACGGGCGGGTGCTGCTGGCGCGCCGGACCTATCCGCCCGAGCTGGCCGGGCGGTGGGAGCTGCCGGGCGGCAAGGTCGAGCCGGGGGAGACGGGGCCGGAGGGCCTGCGCCGCGAGCTGGCCGAGGAGCTGGGCGTGGAGGTGTGCGTGGGGCCGCGGCTGGCGGGCGAGGCCGCGCTGGGCGGCACGCTGGTGCTGCGCGCGTACCGCGCCCGCCTCGTGGCCGGCGAGCCCGAGGCGCGCGAGCACGGCGCGCTGCGCTGGGCGGACGTCGACGAGCTGGGCGAGCTGCCGCTGGTGGACAACGATCGCGTCTGGGTGGACGAGCTGCGGGCCCTGCTGGCCGCCCTGCGCTGACGGACCGGGGCCGCGGTGTGGCCCGGGCCGCGTGAGATGAACCACAGACGGGCCCCATTACCAGGCCTGACGGTGGGTTTCAACCCTCGGGCGAGTACGCTGGCTCGGGTTGTGCCACCGCGCGCCCGCCGGGCGGACGAGGTGCGCAGCGCCCGTTCCCGCCGGAGTTCCATGCCGGCCGCGCCGCCCCGCCGGCGCCCCCACCGCACCCACCGGAGCGCCCCGCGCGCATCCGGCCCTACAGACAAGCCAGGAGTACGCCCCGCGTGAGCACGCCTCGCACCGATTTCCGCAATGTCGCCATCGTCGCGCACGTCGACCACGGCAAGACCACCCTCGTCGACGCGATGCTGCGTCAGTCCGGGGCGTTCGCGGCGCGTGCCGAGCCGATAGACCGGGTCATGGACTCGGGCGACCTCGAGCGTGAGAAGGGCATCACGATCCTGGCCAAGAACACGGCCGTGCACCGCCACCACGAGGACGGCTCGGTCACCGTCATCAACGTGATCGACACGCCCGGCCACGCCGACTTCGGCGGCGAGGTGGAGCGCGGCCTGTCCATGGTCGACGCCGTGGTGCTGCTCGTGGACGCGGCGGAGGGCCCGCTGCCGCAGACCCGCTTCGTGCTGCGCAAGGCGCTCGAGGCCGAGCTGCCGGTGATCCTGGTGGTCAACAAGACCGACCGCCCCGACGCGCGCATCGCCGAGGTCGTCGAGCAGTCGCACGATCTGCTGCTCGACCTCGCCGCGGACCTGCCCGACGAGTCGGCGGCGGCCGCCGAGCTGGCGCTGGAGATGCCGGTGCTCTACGCCTCGGGCCGCGAGGGCAAGGCGTCCTCGGTGCGCCCCGCCGACGGCCAGGCGCCCGGCGCCGACAACCTCGACGAGCTGTTCGACCTGCTGCTGAACCAGGTGCCCGCCCCCAAGGGCGACCCGGATGCCCCGCTGCAGGCGCACGTGACCAACCTCGACGCGTCCGAGTTCCTCGGCCGCCTGGCGCTGGTGCGCATCCACAACGGCACGCTGAGCAAGGGCCAGCAGGTGGCGTGGATGCACGACGGCGGCGTCAAGACGGTGAAGATCACCGAGCTGCTGCGCACGGTGGGCGTCGAGCGCGAGCCGGCCGACACCGTCGTCGCCGGCGACATCTGCGCCGTCGCGGGCATCGAGGACATCATGATCGGCGACACGCTGGCCGACGTCGAATCGCCCGTCGCCCTGCCCCGCATCGAGATCGACGAGCCGGCCATCTCGATGACGGTGGGTACCAACTCGTCGCCGCTCGCCGGCCGCGTCTCGGGCCACAAGCTCACCGCGCGCATGGTCAAGTCGCGCCTCGACTCCGAGCTCATCGGCAACGTGTCGCTGCGCGTGCTCGACATCGGCCGCCCCGACGCCTGGGAGGTGCAGGGGCGCGGCGAGCTGGCGCTGGCGATCCTCGTCGAGCAGATGCGCCGCGAGGGCTTCGAGCTCACCGTGGGCAAGCCGCAGGTGGTCACCAAGCAGGTCGACGGCAAGCTCCACGAGCCGTTCGAGGACCTCACCGTGGACACGCCCGAGGAGCACCTCGGCGCCGTGACCCAGCTGCTCGCGGCGCGCAAGGGCCGCATGGTGGAGATGAGCAACGGCGGCACCGGCTGGGTGCGCATGCAGTTCCACGTGCCCTCCCGCGGGCTCATCGGCTTCCGCAACGACTTCCTCACCGAGACCCGCGGCACCGGCATCGCCAACGCCGTGTTCTCCGGGTACGAGCCGTGGGCCGGCGAGATCCGCGCCCGGCACACCGGCTCGCTCGTCTCGGACCGCGCCGGCCAGGTCACCGCGTATGCGATGATCCAGCTCGCCGACCGCGGCACCTTCTTCGTCGAGCCGGGCACCGAGACGTACGAGGGCATGGTGGTGGGCATCAACCCGCGCGCCGAGGACCTCGACATCAACGTGACCAAGGAGAAGAAGCTCACCAACATGCGCTCCTCGACGGCCGACGCCACCGAGACGCTGGCGCGGCCGATCACGCTCGACCTGGAATCGGCGATGGAGTTCTGCGCCGTCGACGAGTGCGTGGAGGTCACGCCCGAGGTCACCCGGGTGCGTAAGGTCGTCCTGAGCGGCACCGACCGCGCCCGCCAGCGCTCGCGCAACAAGGCGCGCGACAGGGCGGCCGGCTGAGCCGCGGCCGGTGGATGCGGCCGGGCTCCGGCGCGGCGGACGGAGGGGAGTTGACGGACGGGTGGCAGTGCTGAGCTCGGGCCGCGCACGGCGCACGGGGGCGCGGCGGCCGGTGGCGGCGACGGCGGCGCTCGCCACGGCGGTGCTGGCGGCGGCATGCACCGCGTCGCCCAAGCCGGCGGTGGAGAGCCCCAGCGAGACCATGCAGGCGCCCATCCAGACCACCAACCTGTCGGTGACGGTGGCGATGGACGGCATCGGCCCGGGCTTCAATCCGCACCTGCTGGCCGACCAGACCCCGTCCACCGACGCGGTGGCCGACCTGGTCCTGCCCAGCATGTTCCGCCTGGCGCCCGACCCGGCCGACCCGGCCCGGCTCACCCTGCAGCCCGACTCGTCCGTCCTCGTCTCCGCCGACGTCGTCACGGAGAACCCCTTCACCGTGGAGTACCGGCTCAACACCGAGGCGCAGTGGTCCGACAGCGCCCCCATCGCGGTGGAGGACTTCCAGTACCTGTGGCAGCAGATGATCACCGAGCCGGGCGTGGTGGCGCCCGCCGGATACCGGCTGATCACCGACATCCGCGCCACCGGCGGCGGCGGCAAGACGGTGCAGGTGGCGTTCTCGCAGCCGTACCCGGGCTGGCGCGGGCTGTTCCGCGGCCTCGTCCCCTCGCATCTGCTCAAGGACATCCCCGGCGGGTTCGAGACGGGGCTGCGCGACGACGTGCCCGTGTCGGGGTCGCGCTTCAAGGTCACCACCGTCGACCGCGGACGCGGGCAGATCCTGCTCGAGCGCAACGACCGCTTCTGGGGCCCGCCGGCCACGCCCGACCGCATCGTCATCCGCCGGGCGGGCACACCCGCCCAGCTTTCCGATGCGCTGCGCGGCGGCGACGTGCAGGTGTTCGACATCCGCGCCGGGGAGTCCGCGCTGAGCCAGCTCTCGCTGATCGGGGGCACGCAGGTGCGCCGCGCCGATCGCGCCCGGGCGCTGTCGCTTACCCTCAACTCCCGATCGGCGGCGCTGGGCGCGATCGACGTGCGGCGCGCGCTGCTGGCCCTGCTCGACCCGCGGCAGCTGGCGGTGATCGGCGCCGAGAGCGAATCGGGCGCCCGGTGGGTCGGATCCGCCACCGCGGTGCCGTCCGACGCCGCGTACCGGGAGACGGCGCCGGCGCGGATGCCGCGCGATGCCGCCCAGGACGTCCTCGAGGCGGCCGGCTACGGGCTCGCGGCGCAGGCGGGCGGCGAGCAGCCGGCCCGCCCGCCGCTGCAGGTGCGCATCGGCGTCCCGCGCGGCGACACGAAGGCCTCCGAGGTGGCGGCCAGCATCGCCGACGTGTGGAACGCCTCCGGCGTCGCGGCGTCGGTCTCCGAGATCGACCCCGAGGCCCTCTACGGCACGTCGCTCACCGACGGCTCCGTCGACGCCGTCGTGGGCTGGGACGACGTGAGCGGGGGGCTCGCCGCCCGCGTGGCCTCGCGATTCGGCTGCGACGGAGCGGCGACGGACGTGCACGCGCCCGCGCCGCCGCGGGCCGAGGAAGGGACCGGCGACGGCGCCGCGGCCCCGGTGCCCGGCGATGCCGCC
>CAZDSL010000185.1:0-6119 GCA_964507655.1 uncultured Mycobacteriaceae bacterium
GCCCGGGGGTCGCGCCGGCGGGGGGGTAGCCCTCGGCGAAGTGGGCGCCCATCGTGACCGCCCCGCGGGGCAGCCGGCGCTGGCCCTGGGTGCGGCGCGGGCCGGGCGCCGCGGGCGGGGCGTCCACCGGGGCGGACGCGGCGCCGGCGGGCGCGGCGCTTCCCGCGCAGCACGGGCCGGGGGCGGGGGTGCAGGTCATGGCGCGTCCTCCTCGGTGAGCGTGGCGATCAGTGCGGCGATGCGGCGCTCGAACTCGCCGCGGCGGTCGTCGTCGATGCCGAAGGCCGAGAGCATCTCGCGACTGAACAGAGCCCAGCCGTAGATGACGGTGAGCGCGGTCATCAGCCGCGCGTCGTGGTCGGGGTCGCCGGGCCTCGTGCGCAGCCCCTCGATGGTGCGCTGCGGCGCGTCGGCCAGCGGCGACGGCGCGTCGGGGCCGCTCTCGAGCGCCAGCCAGGCCACCATGCGGACGAAGTCGGTGTCGTCGGTGCTGGCGCGGAACATGGCGCTCGCGGTGCCGCGGGGGCCGGCGTGCCGGGTGCTGGTGGCGAGCGTGTGCTCGATGACCTCGCGGATCAGCTCGTCCTTGCGGCCGAAGTGCCGGTGGATGAGGCCCACGTTGACGCCGGCGTCGTCGGCGATGTCGCGCAGCGATGCCCGGCGGCCCTCCAGCGCGAAGCGGCGGCGGGCGGCCCGCAGGATCGAGCGGCGCACCGCATCGCGGCCGGTGGGACGGTCGGCGCCGGGTGCGGGCGCGGCGTGGTCGGAAGGCACGCCGCCCACTGTAGTCGACCGGCTACAGTGGGCGGTGCCGCACACCGTAGTCGGGTGACTACGGACCGTTCCGAAAGCGAGGCGCGATGCTCAACAGGCACTCGATCCCCATCCGCCGGCCGCAGCCCACCACCCCGGCCGCCGTCGACTACCGCACGCAGAGACCGCCGTTCCGCGGCGCCGGGCCGGTCCGCCCGCCCGACGGCGCGCCCAACGTGCTGCTGGTGATGATCGACGACGTGGGCTTCGGCGCCTCGTCGGCGTTCGGCGGGCCGTGCCGCACGCCCACCGCGGAGCGCCTGGCCGAGGGCGGGCTGAAGTACACCCGCTTCCACACCACGGCCCTGTGCTCGCCCACCCGCGCCGCCACGCTCACCGGCCGCAACCACCACAGCGTGGGGTTCGGAGTGATCGCCGAGATGGCCGGGCAGGCCCCGGGCTACAACGGCACCCGGCCCGCATCGGCGGCCACCGTGGCCCGCGTGCTGCAGGGCAACGGCTACGCCACCGGCGCGTTCGGCAAGATGCACCAGACGCCGCCGTGGGAGATCACGCCCGCCGGGCCGTTCGACCGCTGGCCGCTGCGCGAGGGCTTCGAGAAGTTCTACGGGTTCCTCGGCGCCGAGTCGGACCAGTTCGAGCCGGTGCTCTACGACGGCTTCCGCACCGTCGACCCGCCGAAGACGCCGGGGGAGGGCTACCACCTCTCGGAGGACCTGGTGGACCGCGCCATCGAGTGGATCGACTCGGTGGAGACGATGGATCCGGACAAGCCGTGGCTGTGCTACCTGCCCTTCGGCGCCTGCCACGCGCCGCTGCAGATCCCCGATTCCTACCTCGACAAGTACCGCGGCGAGTTCGACCACGGCTGGGACCGCCAGCGCGAGATCACGCTCGCGCGCCAGAAGGAGCTGGGCGTGGTGCCGCCCGGGACGGAGCTGGCCCCCTGGGCGCCCGGCCTGCCGCACTGGGACGAGCTGGACGACGACCAGCGCACCGTCGCGGCCCGGCTGATGGAGGTGTACGCGGCGTTCCTCGAGCACACCGACGACCAGGTGGGGCGGATGGTCGACGCCCTGGCCGAGCGCGGCGACCTGGACGACACGCTGATCCTGTACATGATCGGCGACAACGGCGCCTCCGCCGAGGGCGGCATGGAGGGCTCGTTCAACTACCTGGCCACGCTCAACGGCTACCGCAACGGGGCGGCCGAGGCGATCGGGCGGCTCGACGAGATCGGCACCCCGTCGAGCTACTCGCACTTCCCGTCATCGTGGGCGCTGGCGCTGGACACGCCCTACCAGTGGGCCAAGCAGGTGGCCTCGCACTACGGCGGCACCCGCAACGGGCTGATCGCGCACTGGCCGAAGCGGATCACCGAGCCGGGGCTGCGGCACCAGTGGCACCACTGCGTCGACATCACCCCCACGATCCTCGAGGCGGCCGGGGTGCCGGCGCCGGAGAGCGTGGACGGCGTGCCGCAGCAGCCGATGGAGGGCACGGCGATGAACTACACGTTCGCCGACCCGGACGCCGAGGACCGGCACGTCACCCAGTACTTCGAGATCTTCGGCAACCGCGGCATCTACGACCACGGCTGGACGGCCGTCACCGCACACCGCGCCCCGTGGCTGATGGCCACCCCGGTCAAGGGCCTGCCGACCATGGACGAGGACCGCTGGGAGCTCTACGACACCCGCGACGACTGGTCGCAGGCCCGCGACTTGGCCGCCGAGCACCCGGAGAAGCTGGCCGAGCTGCAGGCGAAGTTCCTCGTGGAGGCGGCCCGCCACCAGGTGCTGCCGCTGGACGACCGCACCGTGGGCCGCTACCCCGACCCGGCGCTGGGCACGCCGCACCCGATGCGGGGCCGCAGCAGCCTGGTGGTCTATCCGCACATGGACGGGCTGGTGGAGAAGGCCGCGCCCGTGTTCTTCAACCGCTCGTTCACGCTCACCGCAGTGCTCGACGGCTACGCCGGCGGCGAAGAGCATGAGGGCCTGCTGGCGAGCATCGGCGGGCGGTTCGCCGGCTTTGCGTTCTACGTGCTCGGCGGGCGGCCGGTGTTCTGCTACAACTTCGTCGGCGACGAACTGACCCACGTGCGCGGCGACGCCCCGCTGCCGGCCGGCGCCCGGGAGGTCGCCGCCCGGTTCGACTACGACGGCGGCGGGTTCGGCAAGGGCGGCGAGCTCACCATCCTGGTGGACGGGGCGCCGGTGGCATCGGGACGGATCCCGCGGACCGTCCGCGCGATCTTTAGCATGAACGAGCAGTTCGATGCGGGCCGTGCCCGGGGCAGCGCGGTGAGCCCCGAGTATGCGGGCCGCGGCGCGTTCGCCTTCGGCCCCGCGCTGCGGCACGTGCGGGTGGACCTTCCCCCCGCGCAGGACATCCCCGCCGCCGAGCGGGCCCGCATCGCCCTGGCCACCCACTGACGCAGCACGCGATGAAGGGACGCAACATGGGCACACTCGAGGGCAGGGCGGCGATCGTCACGGGCGCGGCGATGGGGGTGGGCCGCGGCATCGCCGAGGCCTTCGCCCGCGAGGGCGCGTCGGTGCTCATCGCCGACATCGACGCCGAGCGCGCGCAGGCCACCGCCGAGGAGGTCACGCGGCGCTGGGGCACGCGGGCCGATGCGCTGCGCACCGACGTCACCAGCAAGGACGACGTGTACGCGATGGTGGACGGCGCCGTGGAGCGGTACGGCCGGCTCGACATCCTCGTCAACAACGCGTGGAAGCCCAGCGGCTACGCGCACCTGGAGAAGATCACCGACCAGCAGATGCGCGAGGGCTACGAGATGGCGGTGATGGCCGCGTTCTGGTCGATGCAGCGGGCGCTGCCGGAGCTGGCCCGCGGCGGCGTGGGCCGGGTGATCAACATCTGCTCGCTCAACGGCGTCAACGCGCACATGTACTCGGTGCACTACAACGCCGCCAAGGAGGCGCTGCGCACGCTCACCCGCACCGCCGCCCGCGAGTGGGCGCCCCGGCAGGTGTGCTGCAACGTGATCTGCCCGGGGGCCAAGAGCGACGCCTTCCACCGGGTGGCCGAGGCCAACCCGCAGATGGCCGCGGCGATGGACGCCGCCAACCCGATGGGCCGCATCGGCGACCCGCTCGAGGACATCGGGCCGGTGGCGGTGTTCCTGGCGGGCGACGGTTCCCGCTACGTCACGGGCAACACCATCCACGCCGACGGGGGCGGCCACATCAACGGCGTCCAGTGGGCGCCGCAGGTGGACGACTGACCCGTCCGCGCACACGCAAGGGCGGGCTCCCCTCGGGGAGCCCGCCCTTCGCCGTGCGGTCAGCCGCGGATCAGTTCTTGAGCCACGTCTTGCCGAGCAGCATGATGCCGTCGTTGCTGGGCAGAGCGCCGTAGACGTTCTGGTTCCAGGCGACGAAGTTCGCGCCCCAGCCGACGGACAGGTACGGCACGTCGTCGTGGATCTTCTGCTCCACAGCCTGCAGAGCGCTCTTCTCTGCATCGTCGCCCACCGCGTGCTGGGCGTTGTCGAGCAGCTGATCCATCTCCGGGCTGTTGTAGCCGAGGATGTTGTTGGACGAGTCGCTGCGCAGCGCCGAGTCCAGGCGCATGAACGGCACCGCATCCGAGATGCTGTACGAGCCGTAGCTCATGTCGAAGTCGTGGTCGACGTACATGCGCTTGACCATGTCGGTGATCGTCGCGGTGTACTGCACGTCCACGTTGAAGCCGACGGCATTGAGCATGGCCTGGGTCGCCGTGGCGATGGCCTGCGACGACGGGCTGTTCACCGTGACGTAGGTGAGGTGGCCGTCGTAGCCCTTGGCCTTGGCGGCGTCGACGAGCTGCTTGGCCTGCGCGGTGTCCTGCTCGAAGGCGGGCACGTCGTTGTGCCACTTGGACCAGTCGGCGAAGATCTTCGTGGTGGGGTGGCCCTCGCCGTTGAAGGCGCGCTGGTTGATCACGTCGGGGTCGATGGCCAGGGCGATCGCCTTGCGCACCTCCGGGTCGGCGCCCGGGCGGCCCTCACGGTTGTTGATCTGCAGCACGTCGTTGACGTTGAGCGGCTCGTAGTAGCCGGGGTACTTCGACTTGGCCTGGTTCACCCACTCGGCCTGGCGAAGGAAGGTCATCTGGATGCCGCCCGAGTCCATGGCCTGCACGCGCGGCTGGCCGCCGGCGATGTTCACGAACTTCAGCGTGTCGAGGTACGGCTTGCCGTCCCAGTAGTCGGCGCGGGGCTTGAGCTCCAGCGACTCCGCCGGCGCGAAGTTCGCGACGGTGTAGGGGCCGGCGCCGATCGGCTTGAAGTTGTTCGGGTCCGCGTAGGCGGCGGGCGCGAGCACCATGCCGTAGCCGAAGGTGAGCACGGCCGGGAACTCCGACCACGGCGCGTTGAGCGTGATCGTGACCGTCTGCGGGTCGGTGGCCTCGACGCTCTTGACGCCGGCCTGGAACTGCTGGCTGTTCGCGCCGCGGTTCTTGGTGAAGCGGTTCATGCTGTCCACCACGGCCTGGGCGTCCAGCGGCGTGCCGTCGCTGAACGTGACGCCGTCGCGCAGGCCGATCGTCCACGTCAGGTGGTCGGGGCTCTCGGTGAGCGACTTCGCCAGCTGCGGCACGTACTCCTGCTTGTCGGCGTCGTAGCGCACCAGCAGGTCGTAGATGTTGGCCATCTCGGTGCCGCCGGTGGAGCCGGCGGGCTGGGTCTTGGTGGGGTCGAGGCTGGACGGCATCGAGTAGCCGGCGAAGCTGAGCGTGCCGCCGCTGACGGGGTCGCCGGCGTCGGACTGGGTGCCGATCACGCCCGCGGAGGTGACGGCGGTGTCGCCTGCCCCGCCGCCGGACCCGGTGCCCGAATCGCCGTTGCTCGCGCAGCCCGCAAGCAGCGCGGTGCTCGCCAGCACGGCCGCGGCGGCCACTCCGATCCTCGCGCCGCGCATCGTGTGTGCCATCGAAACCTCCAGGTCGTCAGCGGGTGTGCTCAGTGGCCGACGGAGCCTGTGGTGCCCGCCGTGCGGGACCAAGTGTGTGACGACGTGCACAGCGAGACGCGCATGGTCCCACTGGCCGGGACGATGCGGGGTCCGCACGCGCGTGTGGCGCCACCGGAGACCGGTGACGCCACACGCGGTGGAACCGCCTTACTGGCTCATCCAGGCGTTGCCGAACAGCATGATGCCGTCGTTGCTCGGCACGGCGCCGTGCACGTTCTGGTTCCAGGCGACGAAGTTCGCGCCCCAGCCGATGCTCAGGAACGGCACGTCGTCGTGGATCTTCTGCTCCACGGCCTTGAGCGCCGACTTCTCGGCATCGTCGCCCACCGCATGCTGGGCGGTGTCGAGCAGCTG
>CAZDSL010000186.1:0-6113 GCA_964507655.1 uncultured Mycobacteriaceae bacterium
TGCGGATGTAGGTCTTGATCGAATTGGGCGAGAGCGCGGCGCGCTCGGCGATCTCGGCGTTGCTCAAGCCCTGCGTGATCAGCGCCAGCACCTCGGCCTCGCGCTGGGTCAGCCCCTCCTCCCGGCCGGGCCAGTCGCCGCCGACGATGCGTGTGGCCTCGTCGCTCCCGTGCACGCGGCACTCGCCGCGGTGGATCGATTCGAGTGCGGCGACGAGCTCGCCGGCCGCGAGGCTCTTGGACACGACCCCGCCCGCGCCGTTCGCCAGCGCGGCGGCCACCCGCTGCCGATCGAGGTTCCACGTGTAGACCACGACGGCGCCCACCAGCGGGTTGCCCACGAGCTCCCGGACCTGTGCGCTGTCGCCCTGCGGGTTGGCGAACGAGTCGTACAACGCGATGTCCGCCCGGTCGCCGACGGCGCTGTTGGCGTTCAGCTCGATGATCTCCACCCGGCTGCGGTAATTGCGCAGCATGGCCGCGAGCCCCTGCACCACCACTTCGTAGTCGTCGACGATCGCAAGCCGAATCGGATTCACACCCCCAGCATAACGACGCCGTCTTCACCCTCAGGGGTGAAGACGGGCCCCGCGCATGCGCGCCGAAAAACGCATGATCCTCACCGCTGAAGAACCGGCCCTACGGCGCAGAGATTTCACCCCTTGGGGTGAAGAAACCCCGCGGAAGCATCCCTAATGTCGGTATCGGAGCGCGGAGGACGGCGGCGGAAGAGACGCCCGCCCCGGCGCGCATCCGCACCCGGAACGGCCCCGCGAAGCCCGCGGTGCCGTTCCCCGGAAAGGAAGGACACCGCGTGATCACCCTGGGAATCATCCTGCTGGTCATCGGACTGATCATCAAGTTCCCGATCCTGTGGGGGCTGGGCATCCTGGCCCTGGTCATCGGCCTCGCATTCCTGCTCGCCGGCGCGGTGGGGCACGCCGTCGGCGGCCGCAAGCACTGGTACTGACCGCCCCGGCCCGGCCGCCGGAACCGCGCGGCCGCCGCACACGTCCGCATCATCCGAACAAAGGAGAAATCGATGGGAATCCAGGACAAGTTCGAGAACAAGGCCGAGGAGATCAAGGGCCGTGCCAAGGAATCCGCCGGAGCCGCCACCGGAAACGACGACCTGAAGAACGAGGGCAAGTCCGATCAGGCGTCGTCGGCGGTGAAGAAGGGCGCCGAGAAGGTCAAGGACAAGGCCGACGAACTCGCCCGGAAGATCACCGGCGACGACTGATCCGCACCGCACGGGGAGACCGCGCGGACGCGCACGCGGCCGGTGGCCGATGATGGAACCGGACACACCGCGTGCGGAGGGAGGGCCGGGACGTGCCGAGGATCCGCGCGGACTCGATCGCGGAGCACCGCGCCGCCGTGATGACGGCGCTGCTCGACGGCACCGAGCGCATCCTGCTGAGCAACGGCGAGCGCAGGCTGTCGGCGGCCGCGGTGGCGGCCGAGGCGGGCATCGCGCGCAACAGCATCTACCGGTACGTGCAGTCGATCGACGACCTCGTCGACATGGTCGTCGCCCGCGGTTTCGAGGAGTGGGCCGAGTCGGTGCAGCGCGAGGTGGCGGCCGCGCCGGACCCCCGGGGCGCCGTCCTGGCCTATGTGCGCGCCAACCTGCGCCTCGCCGCCGGCGGCGACCACGCCCTGCAGCAATCGCTCGCCGGGACGAACCTGTCCGAATCGGCCCGCGAGCGCATCGGCCGGCTGCACGGGCGCATCGCCGCCGTGCTGCACGACGCCGTCGCCGGGCTGGGCACGCGCAATCCCGACCTGGTGGCGGCCGCCGTCGGCGCGCTCGTGGACGGCGCCCTGCGAATGATCGGGCCCGGCGGAGACGCCGACGCGCAGCGGATCATCGACTTCACCTGCGCGGCGGCCGAGGCCGTGGTGGAGGCCGACCGCACCCCGGGATGAGACACCCTGTCGCGATGCTCTAGCGTTCGATGGCGACAGGGTGTCTCACGGACGGGGTTCTCGAGTGTTCATCGCATTGCGCGAGTTGCGCGCGGCCTGGGGCCGGTTCGCCATGATCGGGGTGGTCGTCGCGCTCGTGGCCGCGCTGGTCGGCATGGTCTCCGGCTTCACCATCGGCCTGGGCAACGACACGGTCTCGGCGCTGCGGGCGATGAACGCCGGCTCGGTGGCCTTCGCCTCCGGCACGTCCGACTTCACCCGCAGCGTCGTCTCGGCGGAGGACGTCGACGCGTGGACCTCCCGCGACGACGTCGACGCCACGCCGCTGGGCATCTCGATGGCGCACGGCGAATCGGACCGCGGTCAGGCCGTGGACCTCGCGGTGATCGGCATCGACCCGCAGGGCGCGCTCAACCCCGGCGCCGCCACCGGCGACCGTCTCGGTGCGGGCCCGGGCGAGGTGGTGATCTCGGAGAAGCTCCGCCGCGACGGGGTGGGCGTGGGCGACGTGATCGCCATCGACAACAGCGACGTGCGGCTGCGGGTGGTGGGCGCCACCGACGCGCGCTCGTTCGGGCACGTGCCCGCCGCCTACACCTCGCTGGAGACGTGGCGGTCGATCCGGTACGGCACCACCGACCTGGCCGACCACCAGCGCGGCACCGCGGCGGCCGTCGTCATCACCGGCGGCGACCCGCCCGGCGAGCTGGGCGGCACCGAGGTGAGCGGCGAGAAGACGCTGCTCGAGGCGGCGCCCGGCTACTCGGGCGAGCGGCTGACGATGAACTCGATCCTCGCGTTCCTCTACGTGATCGCGCCGCTGATCGTGGCCGCGTTCTTCGCCGTGTGGGTGCTCCAGCGCCAGGGCGTCTACGCGCTGCAGCGGGCGCTCGGCGTGTCGCGCTGGTCGCTCATCGGCGCCACGGTGCTGCAGGCCGCCGTCGTGGTGGCGGCCGCGACGGTCATCGGCTCGGCCATCGCCTACGGGCTGGGCCTGCTGCTCGGCGACGCCGTCCCGTTCGACCTGCCGCTGTCCTCCCTCGCCACCACCACCCTCGCGGTGATCGGGGCCTCCCTGCTGGGGTCGGCCGTCACGCTGCGCTGGGTGGTCACCGCCGACCCCCTGACCATGCTGGGAGCGAACCGATGAGCCTCACCCTGCGCGACGTCGGCGTGGAGTACCGCGCCGGCGGCGAAAGCCTCACCGTGCTGGACGGCTTCGGAGCCGACTTCGCCCCCGGGCGGCTGGCCACGATCGTCGGGCCCTCCGGCTCGGGCAAGTCGACGCTGCTCGGCGTGTGCGGAATGCTGCGGACGCCGACGCGCGGCACGGTGACGCTCGACGGCACCGACGTCACCGCGCTGTCGGTGCGCGAACGCGACCGCCTGCGCCGCACCCGCATCGGCTACGTCTTCCAGTCGGGCAACCTGCTGCCCGGGCTCAGCGCCCTCGACCAGGTGGTCGCCATGGCCGTGATCGCGGGGGAGCGCCCGTCGCGGGCCCGGCCCCGCGCGCGTGCGCTGCTCGAAGAGGTGGGGCTGGGCGGGCGCACGGGCCGCCGCCCCGACGAGCTCTCGGGCGGGCAGCGCCAGCGCGTGGCCATCGCCCGCGCGATGATCCACGAGCCCCGGCTGCTGCTGGTGGACGAGCCCACCGCCGCCGTCGACCGCAGCAAGGCCGGGCAGATCACCGCGCTGCTCGCGCAGGTCACGGCCGAGTCCGAGTGCATCACCGTGGTCGCCACGCACGACCCGGAGGTGATGGACGCCGCCGACGCCACGATCACGCTCGGCGCGGTGGACGGCGGCCACGGCGGCGGCGCGGAGGGTCACCCGTAGCAGGCCTGGCAGCCCCGGCTCGCCGGCACCGACACGTCGCAGTAGGCGGCCCGCGGGTAGTACGGGCCCATGCTGGTGGCCGGGTCGGCGCCGCTCGCCTGCGCACCAAAGCTGACGCGAATCGTGATTTGCATCACTTTTTGCGCTACGGTCAAGACATGTCCGGAACTTCCCCCCTTGGCGTAGAACCGCAACGGCGACGCAGCAAGGAGGCACGCGACCGGCTCTACGAGGAGGCCATGCGCCTGTTCGCGGAGCGGGGAGTGGACGACACCAAGGTCGAGGACATCGTCGGCGCCGCCGGATCAGCGTGGGGAACGTTCTTCCGGTACTTCCCGATCAAGGAGGACGTGCTGCTGTACGCGGCCCGCCTCGAACACATCCGCACCCTGATCCCCCTGGTGGAGGCCGGCATCGCGGACGGGGCCGACGCGCGCGCGCTCGCGCTGGACCTGTTCGAGCACCTGCTCATGCCGGGCCCGCGCCCCCTCGCCCTGCACGGCGCGATCGTCCGCGAGAGCGTCGCCCGCCACGATCGCTACCTGGCGATGCTCTCGGGCCTGCCCTCCACCTTCGACCTGGTCCGCCGCATCGTCGAGCTGGGCCAGCACCAGGGGCTGATCAGGCCCGACGAGCCTCCGGTGCTGCTGGGCGGCGTGCTCGCCTGCGGCACGATCTACCCCACACTGCACGGCTTCTACTCCACGATCCGCTCCGTCGCCTCGCGCACCCCCGCGACGCCGGAGCCGATCATCCGCCTGTCCTTCGCCGTCGCCTGGCGGGGACTCGCCCCCGACTGACCCCAGGAGCTTCCGATGAAGCGCTACGCCACCCCCGTCCTCGCACTCGCCCTCGCCGCCGCGACGGCCCTCGGCGCCGCCGGCGCCGCCACCGCCGCAGGGTCGCCCGGCTCACCCGCCCCGCTCGGCTCGCTCGGCTCGACCGGATCCCTCGGCTCGACCGGTTCGCCGGGTTCGACCGGTTCGCTGGGCTCGGCGGCCGGCTTCGGCTCGTCGAACCCGCCCACCATCCCCGGCTACGGGCCCGGCCCCCCCATCGACATCGGCGGCGAGCAGACGAACCTGCGCGACGTCCGCTACTGCGAGGTGCTGCCGGTGACGCGCGACCGCAACCAGTTCACGGCGATCGTCTACAACACGATCGGGCTCAACCTGTGCCCCGACGCGCAGTGGCAGACCATCACCGCCCGCGACGTCGAGCAGGCCTACGGCGCCGTGGCCGTCGACCTCAACGGGCCGCGGCACTGGGTGCTCGACGCGATCGACGCCGAGCAGGGCTCCGACAGCGCCTCGAACGAGAGCTGGTACTTCGGCGGCATCCTCATGGGCAAGCGCGGCAGCATCACCGCCGGCGCCGCCGAGTCGATCGCCGACAGCAAGCCGTACCACGTCAAGGAGGTCACGCGGCACACGACCTGGAAGTACGACGCGGGCCGGCCCGTCTTCGAGCTCACCGACCCGGACGGCGCGGTGTACACGATGCAGTCGTACGCGCAGATCGTCGACCCGACGCTCACCTACGCCGACCTGGCCGGCCTCGGCGCCCGGCTCGACCTGCCGGCCGGCTGGTCCTACCGGGTGCGCACCCTCACCGCGCCGCTCGACGTCGTCGCCGACGGCACCGCCTACGTGGTGCAGGACGACCTGAAGAACTCCTACATGCGCCGCACGCCGTGACCCGTCCGTCCCCCGCGGGACGGACGGCCCCGAGGCGTCCGGTGCGCGCCCCGGGGCTCCGTCGCGGTGTCACCCGCGGGAACGGGCGATGAGCACGAGCGCGACGAGTCCCGCCGCGCACGGCAGGAGGCCGGCCCAGCCCAGAAGGGGCGGCAGTCCCACGTCACCTGAAGTGTCGGTGACGAGCAGGCCTGCGACGGCGGCAGTGGTGCCGGCGGCGAAGGCGGCGGCGGCCGCCCACGTGGCCCAGGACCGGCCGGAACGCACCAGCCGGATCACGCCGAGCCAGCACGCGACGCCCAGGACGCCCACGGCCGTGAGGAGGATCAGATAGCCGCGCACCGCGCCGTCGATCTGCGCGGGCGAGTACCCGGGGTAGCCGGCCCGGACGTGCCCGGCCAGGCTCGCCGGGCCACCCGCGCGGTCGACGTACGCGATCGCCACGGCGAGGACGGTCAGGGCCAGGCCCGCATACATCGCCGTGACGGCGCGGCGGCGTCGGCCGGCTCCCGCCACCGCGGCGCGGCGTTTCGCCACCGCGGCGCGGCCTTCCGCCACCGCGACGCGCCGGGGCGGGACCGTCGCGGCGATCGCGGCCGCCACCAGCAGGAGCGCGGCGGAGATCTCCAGGCCCAACGCGTAGCCC